>NZ_JAKVCI010000060.1:0-2462 GCF_022447305.1 Prochlorococcus sp. ALOHA_ZT_50
ATAGAATATAAAACCTCTTACTCAATTAAGGTAATAGAAAGAAAGTCATCAGGGCAAAAAGTTAGAGAAAGTCCCACATTAACGTTAGCTGATGATGTGATTAAAGGGTTTCAATTTATTAGAAACACGGTGGAAACGAATCACCTTGATACTCGAGGGATTAACGCTAGTTTTTTACCTTCTGTGATTAAAGTATGTGAAGAGCAATTTAAGACGTTGGTTCCATTATCCTCTTCAAAAGAGAGTCGCTACAATTACATACAACGGTCAATTTATGGAGCCATAGCAGTTCATTGGTATTGTCCGGCTGAGATATTGCCCATTGATTACTTAGCTTATATTTATGGTCAAGAAACTATTTTAGAAGGGAAAGGAAAAGTTGCTAAAGAAAACCTAGCCATTAATTTACACTACTTTGATTATCAAATTGGAATCAACCGAAAAAATGTTGATAAAAGATTAGGAATTAAATTAAATGAAAAGGGGGTAGCGGTTCTAGATAAATTTAAGCCAGAAAAGGAGAAATTATCTTCTGATCATCTGGTTTTATCGCCAATTATTTTACCAGAAATCTCCTCATCAAATCTGCCTAATCTATTAGAAAGTGATCAGATAACTATTTTAATGCAAGCTTTAATGAAAGCCACCGATTGTTCTCCATCACAACTTTTATGTTCTCAGATTTTTGAAATGACTGATAAAAATGAGCAATCCCAATTGTATATAAAAACAGGCCAGAAAAAACGCCAATTGCCTTCCACTATTAATTCTGACCTAATTCTTACTGCCGTATCAAAGTTACGAAAATCTCCAACCATACAGGAGTGGCTCAAACTTTCTCCTGATGAAATTGATTCCCACATCCTGGCAAAATAATAACACTGTTGTTTCTTAATTAGTCAATGCCTAGCAAGAAAATTCAAGTTAAAGAATATACCGTTAGAGCCCACCAACGGGAAATACATACCCGTAAGTTTAAATTAGTTTGTTCTTTCTGTTATGAGCCGTGTGAGAGAATAACTTATGCCACAGCTTGTCCTAAATATGGCAATCAATGCAACGATAACAAGACAAAATGTAAGCGATTTAAATTTGAACAGAAACAATAAGTCATGACACAACCTCCCTCACCCCCACAAAAAGCCACACAATACTTACAAGAGTTAGGCGAATATTACCGTGAGTTGATTGACTACCATCAACAAGCTGCTCTCGCGGCAGCCCAACAACTTAGCCACGTCGAAGCTCTACTCTTGAATGATCCGGCATTGCCGACTCAACAAGTTAAATCGTGGTTACTCGATGAATTTGATCACGAGGATGATCTTGAAATAGTGGGTAATGAGAAAAATAAACCTGAAATACAAGAGTTGATCTTACCAAGCGATAAACAACTCAATCAGTTTTTCCGAGAAGAACGAGGGAATATGGTGCAGATTGACTATATTCTGCATCACTTCTTTGATATAGGTGAACAACCCCCACAACATGACCTCAAAGAGTTGCTCACAGAGCAACTGAAAAAAGGTTCCAGTAATCAACTGTGGTCACAAGTTCCTGATGCGCCTGATTGTTGGACTTTTAGCCTCTCAGACTTTGCTGAATTTGCACCTCCTCCAGATAATCCCCTGTTTCCTGAGTTCAAGAGTGAGCTTTTACCAACTAAAAAAGTAGCAGATTTTTTATCAATAAAGCCTGAAAAGATTTACGAAATCAAGAATATTTACGGGTCTGAGTTAATTCAAGGGTCTGATTATTTTCAGAATAATAGAGGTCATTACTTATGGACAGAAAAGGGAGTTAAAAAACTGTCAGACTTAAGAAATCAACTAGACTCAACTCCTCAACCAAAAAACTCGACTTTGCCCTCCTCTCCCCCTCAAATGCTTCCCTCATATAAGGGGTTAGCTATGGAAAAAGCTATCAAAAAATTATTCAACTCTAACCCAGATAGAGAATGGACAATTAGCCAAGTGGTGACAGGAATTTACGGAAACTTAACCAAAACACAAGCGTCCTTCGTTCGAGATAAAATTACTAAAGGTTTATCAAAAGGACATTTAACTGGACTCTGGCGAAGAGTTCCTCGAAAAGTTGGAGTTTATCGACCTAACTAATGATCTCTTCAATTACCGATAAGGGATAAGTTATTCCTTGTTTATCTTCTAACCAATAATTTCCATTTTGGAGAACAACTTTTCCTTTAACCTTCATCGTTCTGGTTACGGGATGGGGAATCAATCCTTCCAATAACTGCCCCACTTCATAATTAGGGGTTTGTTGACGGGGTTTGGATGAAGATGTTTTAAGGTTTTGGTAGAACTCCAGTAGTTGTGAATCACTCAGACGTTTTCTAGAACTTACACCATATTTACTCAGTAAATATTCTTTACCAGTAAGGGTTGACCATCCTAATTGTGCCATCTCATAGTCAATCCGTTTCATTAATTGGGCCCTCTCAA
>NZ_JAKVCI010000061.1:0-2432 GCF_022447305.1 Prochlorococcus sp. ALOHA_ZT_50
AATAAGCAACCCCAGAAGGACACCTTAAATTATCTTCTAAAATATGCCAATCTCCTTTTCTGTCCCTTATTAAATCAAGTCCCGAAATTTGACACCATTTATTTAGTGGAGGTTTGAAACCTATCATTTGAGGTCTCCAACCTTCTGAACTCTCGATTAACTCTCTTGGAATTATTCCATCATTAATTATATTTTGAGAATTATAAATATCGTCTAGGAATAAATCAATTGCCTCAAGCCTTTGTTTTAGGCCTTTTTCTAATGTTACCCAATCATCTTTACTTATTATTCTTGGCAGTGGATCAAAAGGTAATATTCTCTCAGTACCTTTTAAACCAGTATCGTTTAATCTGAAAGTGGCACCATGTCTTAATAATAATTTTTTTGCTGCAGAATGATTCCTGTTTAACTCTTCAAGACCCATATTATCTAAAGAGGACAGAAGTGGAATTAATATTTCTCTTGCAGAGTTGACGTTATCTTTAAAGTATTCATCAAAACTATTTTTTGGACGATAGCTTGAAAACATATATTTCATGGTTTAATAACTTTTACTTTAGCTTCAAATCTTTATTCGTATTTATGGCTACAAAAAAAAACATCTCCTAACTCGATCTATTTCTTTATTTTGATCATTGAAGTATATTTTTTAAAAATCTAAAAAAGTATGAATTCTAGTAATTGGCAATTTGTTTTTTTTAGATATTTCGCAAGCTTTCTTTTTATTCTCTCTCACAGTTTGCTTGTTCTTGATCATTTACCTATTGGGGCGGCACTCCATGGACTTGGGGAAGTTTTTATTGCTCCTTGGGCTTTTAGGGAAAGAGCATGGGATCTTGTTGTTATTGCAGTTTTATTTTTCTTCTTTGATATCTGGGGACTTATAAACACTCCTTGGAATTAACTGATATTATTTATTTACTAATTCCGAGAAAATCATAATAAAAATGAAGTCTTATTTTATTCAAATTTTTAAAATAATTTTTCTTTTATTACTTACGAATAGTTCCAATTTATATGCACATAATTTATTTAATGGTGGTTGTAAAGAACATTGTGGGCAAAAAGTTAAAGTAATAAGTAATAAAAACAAATTAAAAAATATTGATGATCAAATAAATATTGAGAGTAAAAATTCTTGTTTAAATAAATCACTATGTAGAGGTTGACCTCTCGAGATTTTTAAAATTGTTTTATGAAATTGTTTCTTTGATAATGATCATTAAAGTACCATTTGCTTGATAATTTTTATTAGGAGGATTTATTTGATTTTTAATTAAAAAAATAAAAGTATATATCAACGGTAAAAGTAATGATGAAGCAGCAACTAAAGCGATTATCTGGTTTAACCTAATATATGGTTTTTTTACAAGATCCTCTCCGCACAAGCCACAAATCAAATTACCTTTTGAGGATTGTTTTTGAAATTGATATTTAGGATTGCAATATGGGCAATAATATCGAACCATTTTTAAATTTTATTGTTTTAATCATTATCTATAAAACTAGAAGAAAGTCATCTTATTAAAAAAAGAGGGCTAATTTAAGCCCTCTTTTATCTCTTACTTATATTTTTTACTGAAGTTAATAACGCACCTAAATCATGGATCCTTGTTGCTAACTTCTTTTAAGCTAATGCTCACCAAAATTAACTAATTGTCTTTAACTGGGGCAAAAACTCTAGAATTAAGCTTGTTTCTTAAAGGGCACCTAAACGATGCAGAAGAAGGAAGCTTAGACATTAATAAAAAATAATTGGAGCAGTTAATTAAATTAGTTCGGTTTATTCCGAAATTTCAGGCAGGCTATCGATCATTTTGAAAGACCTCCTAGAACTCAACAATATAAAATTAGGAAAATATTTCTCTAAAGACAATCCGTTTTTATACGCATTGCTTTTTAATTAAAAATGTCCGAGAGTAGTAATCAATCGTGTTAATTTTTTTGAGATATTTTTAGTAAGTTTTGCTTATTTCTTTTGATATTTAATTCGACTATCTTGATTTTAAATAATTGAGGAACTCTTTTATGAATCATTCGAAAGAAGTTAGTAAAACTGATAAATCTAATCCTATAGACGAATATTTTCAATGTCTCTCATATTGCGATATTCACCCAAAAGGGATAGATAATGACTGTGAGGTCATTTGTATGGAAAGACATTTAAAAGCTAACTATTGGTAATTAATAAATTTCTACTTTTTACTTAAATCCCTTTGAAAAAAGGTTAGTACGAACTTTAAATTTCCATACATTTACAACACCTTTTGCATTAACTGCTGCAAGTGCACAATCATCAGGTCTCCAGGATATTGCCCCTACTAAATCTCCTGCGAATGCAGCCCCAACTGGATCACCATTGCCGTCATTTTTGAGGAAACTTGCGACAACAGAACCATCCCTAGATCCTGAGGCTACAAGCATACCTTTAT
>NZ_JAKVCI010000062.1:0-2412 GCF_022447305.1 Prochlorococcus sp. ALOHA_ZT_50
AACAGGTGGAATTTAGGATATGAAAACCTTGATAAAGATGGGTATTTTATAGGTAGGAAATTTAACTCTATAGATATTGCTGATGATTTTGTTCTTGATTTAGAGCCGCAATTTCTAATTCAGAGGTCATTAAAAGGGTATACAAATAGTTTTGTAAAGAAGGACGAATCAATTACCTCAGAAAGGATTAAGAGAAATTCAAGTTTTGAAGATTATTTTGCTCTAAAATCCCAGATAAAAGGCACAATAAAAAATTGGGATTTAGAAATAGAAAAGAATTTAAATTCTCTTGATTTTAATAAATTTTCAGATGCATTTAGATTTAAAACTGAATTGAGTAAAGAAATTGATTTATTAGATTCAAAATGGGAAAAAAGTTTTTATGGAGTTTATAGAGAGAGGGTTTGGAATGGTTCATTAGGTGAAGCAGAAATTTACTCTGGTTATGGTTCAAAATTACAAAAAGAAAATACTTGGATTACTGATGGCATCAAAAAGTCAGAATTTTTATCTTTAGGTTTGGCCAACATAACAGCTGAGGCTTTAAATACAAAAAATCTTGTAACTAACCTAAAAGGTAATTTGTTTTATTCTCTTGATCAGAAATTTCCAATTAGTATTGTAAATCCTAAAAAGAAATCTATTGATATTTCATATAAGTACACTCCCAAACCAATCACTAAAGGATTAAGTCTTGATACAAGATTAGAAGCATCATATTCTTTCTATGAAAATGGTGATCATCAAGAATATTTAGGTCTAGGTATAGGCCCAGAATTAATATTTGGTAATTTTAAAAATAAAACTTTTGACTATACACGTATTAGTCTTTTACCTCTCTATAAATTTGATAGTGGCGAAAGTATTTTTAAGTTTGATCGGAATTATGAAAACTTCACTTTAGATATTTCTTTTGATCAGCAATTATATGGGCCTATCATTCTCAAGAGTTTTGGGATTTTGAACTTAACAAATGATTCAAATGATTATGGTGAATTTATAGATTCTAAAATTTCTTTAAATTGGAAAAAAAGATCCTATGAATTTGGTATTTTTTATCAACCTCATAATCAAGCAGGAGGAATTTCTTTTAGTCTATTTGGATTTAAATAGCTATGAAATATTAGTATTGAATTTTATATAGGGTAATTGGTTAAATTTATTTTCTATTAAATTTTCATTCTCAAGTAGTGTTGAAGTAGCATCCCATTCTCCTGATAAAAACATTTTTCTTGAGCTTTCCTTAATCTCAAGATTGAAATTTAAATCTTTTGATTTTGCTAAGGATTTTTTCAGATCAATTTCTAAAAATAAAAATTGATTATCGCAATAGTTTTGTATTTCTTCTATGGATTTTTTAGGTAGCGTAAAACATGGAATTCCTATCGCAATACAGTTACTATAAAAAATGTCGGCGAAACTCTCGCCTATGATTGCTTTTATACCCCATCTCATAAGCGCTTGGGGGGCATGTTCTCTGCTGGAACCACATCCAAAATTGCTATTAACAATTAGTATTGAGGCATTTTTATTTTCTTCTAGATCAAACGGATGCCTTCCTTTTAAAGTTTTTCTATCGTCTTCAAAAACAGATTCACCCAATGAATCAAAGTTAACACACTTCAAAAAACGCGCTGGAATTATTCGATCTGTATCAATGTCGTTACCAATCAAGGAGATACATTGCCCTCTGATTTGTGTAATTTTTCCAATTGGCGGGGTAAACTCTGATTTCATCAGTTGATAAATTCTCTAACGTCACTGACTTTGCCATTAATTGCAGCAGCAGCAACCATTGCTGGACTCATGAGAAGTGTTCTTCCACTGGGAGATCCTTGCCTACCCTTGAAATTTCTATTACTAGAACTAGCACTAACTTGATTACCTATTAGCTTATCTGAATTCATTGCTAAACACATTGAGCAGCCAGGCTCTCTCCATTGAAATCCAGAATCCTTAAATATCTGATCAAGACCTTCTTGTTTTGCTTCAGTTGCCACTTTTTCTGAACCTGGAACTACAAATGCTTTGACATTCTTGGATACTTTTTTGCCTTTTAATACTTTAGCTGCAACTCTTAAGTCACTGATTCTTCCATTTGTGCAACTACCTATGAAACAAACGTCTACAGGAGTATCTTTTATTAATTGTCCTGGCTTGAAACTCATATATTCATAAGCCTCTTTTGCAACTAATTTATCATTTGGGGATAAGTCATCTAAAAGAGGGATTTGTTGATTAATGCTTATACTTTGGCCGGGAGTAATCCCCCAGGTTACAGTTGGTTCTACCTTAGAAGCATCTAATTTAATTACGTCATCATAAATTGAATTTTCATCGCTTTTTAATGATTCCCACCATCTAAGCGCTCTATCCCAATGCTCATTTTTTGGAGCACATAATTTATTTTTA
>NZ_JAKVCI010000063.1:0-2378 GCF_022447305.1 Prochlorococcus sp. ALOHA_ZT_50
TAAGAGGTTTAGATTACTACACTCATACAGCTTTTGAAATTACTAGTGGGGCTCTGGGCTCCCAAGCTACAGTTTGCGGAGGAGGGAGATACGACAATTTAATAAAACACATGGGAGGGCCAAACACTCCTGCAATTGGTTTCGCTATTGGTTTAGAAAGATTAATTTTACTCGCAGGAAAAGAGCTTGAAATTCCAAGAAATACTGATATTTATATTATTAATCAAGGCTTAATTGCTGAATCATTAGCTATGGATTTATCTAGAAAATTAAGAAATTATGATTTGATAGTTGAGTTGGATTTAAGTGGAGCCTCATTTTCTAAACAATTTAAAAAGGCAAATAAACTTAAATCTAAAAGTATTATTGTTATTGGTGATGATGAGGCAGTTAATGGGGAATTTATTATAAGGCTCTTTGATCAATCAGGTAATGGGAATGAAGAGGAGGTTATATCTTTTGAGAATGATATTAAATTAGAAAATTGGATAAACAATAACTTACTTGTAAAGTGATGTTCTTGAAGATAGTGATAATTTTTCTTTTTATATTTATTTTTTTTAATTTAAGGAATTTTCTTAAATTAAATAGAAAACAAAAAGTTTTTAATTCTAAAAAAATAACAACTTTCAATAAAAAGAATCTTAATAATTGGATGAATTTAACTAAAAAAGAAAGATATAACTTAACAAAACAAGATTCTCTTAACTACATGGATAAAAGAAAACTTTTATTAGACGAAATTAGAAATGAATATAAGAAAATATCTAGAAAAAATTCTGAGGGGAACATTAAGAAAAAATAATTATGGAAAATTACTGGACTTCTAATAAAACCATAAATGGATTAAGACATTTTGTTTTAGTAAATGAGACTAAAGAAAAAGGAAATATTAGTTTTTTAATGGTTTCTGTCCTTGATTCTGAAATTAACTTAAAAACTACTTATGAAGAATTAATAAATAGTGGAAATTGGCACAAGGGTTGGATCAATCTTTCAAAGCATCAATCGATTACAGAAGAATACGTTAACTATAAATCCATCAATAAAGGAAAGGGTATCGATGAGATATTCATTAATGAAGATTCTTTATTTAATATTTCTTAATTTGATATAAATCTTTCAAATCTCTTTTCTTTGTAAATACTAGGTTTTTTGTGACTTAATAATTATTTAAAAGTTTTACCCCTTTCAAAAAAATAAAATTAACGTTATCAAGGATTAATAATATTTACTTAATTCAATGTTAGGGGATATGTGGAGCTCATCTGAGTTGACCTCGGAAAAACTGGGAATAACTGAAATTAAACTTTCTTTTTTACGTGAAAATGGAATACTCAAGCCTGGGATTCATTGGAAAAGCTCTCCACTCGGTCAGAAAAAACCTTGGAAACCCAAAGCGCTTTACAATATAAAAATGTGCAGAGAAATAATTAATAAATTTTATTCTGAAGAAAACTATAATATTGCAGCCTAAAAAATGATTTATTTTCCTGAATTAATTTGGGAAAAATATATAAAATATTTATTCGATTAGATTCTCATCCTTACACTCAATTAGAGTGTTTTGCAAAGTTGGATATAAGTTAATCATATTTATATATTGTTTTGATTTTCTGTATGATTTTGCAGCCTTTTTGTAATGAACTTCAGATTTCATTTCTAGTGAAAATTTTCTAGAAGACTCTTGAGAAGTAGTCATAATATTAGATGTCTTATCCCATATTTAATAATTGTTTGAGAATGAGGCAATAAATAGGATGGTTTAATGAAACAAAACATCGTTTAATGTCAGCAAAAAGAAATTTAATAAAAAAAAATTAAACTTAAATCTCTTTTAATTTGATATGTAATCTATTCTCTAGCAATAACTTTACTGTTGAAATCTAACTTCTTTAATAGTTAATCGTTTTGGTAAATTGATTGATTTTTTTTTCTTAGGATTACTAATTTTTACAATTTTGTTGTGAATTCAACTGTTTGATGAAAATTAAAGTATTCTCAAAACGTTTAAGCTAATCATTTCCTAAATGCAAACCTACGGTAATCCAGATACCACTTACGGGTGGTGGGCTGGAAATTCAGGTGTAGCTAATCGCTCAGGAAAATTTATCGCTGCTCATGTAGCTCATGCAGGATTAATTGTTTTCTGGGCTGGTGCTTTCACCCTTTTTGAACTTTCACGATTTGATCCTAGTGTTCCTATGGGTCATCAACCTTTAATTGTTCTTCCACACTTAGCAACTCTAGGGATAGGGTTTGACGCTAATGGCGTTGCGATGGGAGATACTAAACCTGTACTTGCAATAGCAATTGTACACTTAGTTTCTTCTATGGTTTTAGCTGCTGGTGGACTTTTACACTCTCTACTTCTTCCA
>NZ_JAKVCI010000064.1:0-1905 GCF_022447305.1 Prochlorococcus sp. ALOHA_ZT_50
AATTAGTACTAAATGGGATGACAAATCATGGCAGAAAGAGTTCCTTAAAATGAAATCTTATTCGCCTCCAGATGCAAAAATTTTAATGGGGAGCGTAAAAGATTTAAAAATGCTTGGCGTTTAGATGTTCTACAAGTTGAATACGAAAAACTGAAGAAAAATAAATGCAACAAGATCTACAGTCAATACGTTCGCAGAAGATCCTGATGGGTATAAGATAGAGCAAATAGAAAGAAACTAATGAAGGAATTAGAAGAAAATACTATTGAACAAATAAGAACTCTTCTTAATTATTTAGAGCAAACAGATCTATTAAAAAACAAGGATATTCTTAGATGCTTAGATGTAATAGCAAGAGAGTATGGCGGAGAAGTAGTTGACAAAAATTAAATGGCAAATCCAGATCAAAAAACAATATTGCTAGAACAAGCTTATGACGAACTAAAGGCAATTTGCACCAAGTTCCAAGACGAATCTGGAGCTACAGATATGGAAGTAAAAACTTTACTTAGAGAACTTGCGAGGGTTTATGAAAAAGATATTGATGACAACTATGACATAGATTGGGAAGTTTAAATAAGTTTATTTGATATTCTTTTGCTATAAATTAATTGAGGCCAAACCTCGTCAGCACACTCTACGTTTGCTGCAAGACATAAATTGATTCTATATAGTTGCGAGTCGATTTAATAACCCTTTCAGTAGTTGGAATTTCTGGAAGGGTTTCTTGTTACTGATATTTATTTAGTAATCGGTTATAAATTACCAACAATACTATTACCCCAACTATTCCATAAATTGCATGGTATGGGTCGTGGTGATTCTGCCAAAGCTCCTTTAAAAATAACTTCAATACTTCATAGCTATTGCCCAATGAGAATAACATCCATAAGATTTTTCTCTAATTAATTTGCATAATTTCTTACAACTGGTAATTTTAGTGGGCTTCAATAAATTCAAATGCAAGATCAAAAAATTGAAAAGATAGCAGCTGTTGCAGTAAACATAACTAAGGTGCTGGTAATAATTTATCTAGGCTTCGTAGAAGTATTTAAAATTGGCAAATTACTTAGAGAGAAGTTAGATGCTGAATTTGATATTTCTCGAAAATGGGCTTCACAAAATTATTCAATTCTAAAAAAACGACTAGCGGAAGATAAAGTAGCGGGTGTTATAGAAAATTAGTAAGCGTTATATTTACGCAACAAGTTTGATCGAATATACGGCATCCTTACAATTATTTTTTTTATCCCATTCCTTTGCGAAAGGAGATTCCATCTCTGCACCTAATTTTTCTAAGTCGGTACAGTTCATTAATAAATGAGATTTGTGTTCATTCACTTTTACAAACTCATAATCAGTTACAAACTCTTTGCACATTTCTTCAAGAAATAATGTCGTTACATCATTTTTAAATTCTTCAAATGTACAGCTAAAAGTTGAGATGATGAGAGTGTTCATTAAAAAAAGGAGCTAATTGCCCCTTATTTTAGATCGACTGTCAATCTCTTTCTATGAGTAGACTTTGGCAACTATTGGACCAGCTTCTTCATCAGTAAATACAGGTGTGGTTTCCCAATTGAGAAATTCACCCCATTCAGCGGCATGTTGATATATTGCTTTTGGATCATCAGTCTTTAAAACTATCCAACCCTCTAAAGAACCGGGTGCGTGATATCTTCCAATCATCTCAACTCCAGGATAATCTCCCCCACCACCAAGAAATTTTTCTGCACCTTTTTGATGATATCCGGCCTTAAATGACCAATGCTGAACATAAAGCATTTTATTTTTTAATTTTTATTGGCTTTCTATTACTAGCAAAAAAAATAATTCCTGAAAATAAATATTGTTAATTGCCCCTTATTGTAGATCGACTTTCCAAAAAAATTTCAAAACTAAAGC
>NZ_JAKVCI010000065.1:0-1899 GCF_022447305.1 Prochlorococcus sp. ALOHA_ZT_50
TACCGTTAAGCTTTTCAGCTACGATTTTTTCTTTTTCAACTATTTTTGGTTCGTTATTTTTCATTAGAACCAACCAGGAATGATTTGACCTGTAGTGACGTATGCACCAACTGCTGCAACGAAACCTAACATTGCTGCCCAACCATTAAAACGTTCTGCTTCTGGAGTCATTTTGTTTATGTAATTTGTAAATAAATATAACATAATTATTTAGTAATGTAAAGAAAATCAGGGATTAATCCTAGCTTTATCAGAAAAATTCAAAAAACTGCTACATATATGTGTCGAAATATACCTTATCGATGTTTTTATTATTGTTCTGATTTTTTAAATTTGAGAAAAAAATATAAGCTTTTCACCTTGTTTTTTTAGAGGTATATCCTCATTTAGAGGTAATTTAAATTAATATATTACAAGAGTCAGCTAGTAGGGATACAGGCTGACTCTTTTTTTTGAGAATTTTTAGTTTTTGACTAAAAGTAGTTTTTAGAATTCAAATAATTGCTATTAATAAATTAGATATATATGAATTTATGTCATTCGCGACCTACTACATGCATTTAATTTTTGGAAGGATTCCTTCTCTAATGAGTTCTGATTTAATACTTTATATCTTGCCTGCTCTTACAATTTCAATATTATTCTTTAGCCTTAAAATAATGTTTTTCAAGACTCCTAAATTGAGAAAGGTTAAATAATCAAGGATTTTAGAATTATTCTTTTTACTGAAGCGCCCAATTTTTTTAATTTTGGATAATAGACTTTTTTTTTCGGCAACTCAAAGAAATAGAGACTGCATTGGTGATGTACTATCCAGAATTATAAAAAAAGGTTCAGTATTGGAAATCGGGAGTGGCAGTGGTGAACATGGAGTGTTTTTTCAAAAACGCTTTCCTGGAATAATTTGGCAAACAAGTGATCCAGAGTTAGTGCATAGAAAAAGTATAAGTTCTTGGATTGAGTATGAAGACTTAACTAAGAAAATGCCCCAGCCTCTTGAGATTGATGTAGAAAAAATTCCTTGGAAAATTCCATTGAGATTAGCTCATTCTTTGCAAGGAATAGTCTCTATAAATATGATTCATGTAGCACAGTGGTCTTGTACTGTAGCACTCTTTAGAGAGTCAGGAAAATTACTCAATAAGGGACAATTTTTGATTTTGTATGGGCCATTTAAAATTTGTAATAAGCATACAAGTGAAAGTAATTATTTTTTCGATAATTCATTAAAAATGCAAAATGATCTTTGGGGTATTAAAAATCTTGAGGAAGTTTGTGATGAGAGTAAGAAAAATGGTTTTTCTCAAGAGGATATTATTAGTATGCCTGCAAATAATTTTTCAATAATTTACAGAAAAGTTTCTTGATAAGGCAAATACAAAAATTAATAAGTTTTTAAAATTCATCTTATTAGATGATCAACCTGATAGTTTTTTGCTCCATTCTTTATGCTTTTGATCTAAATCTGAAATTTTTTCGCCTAAACTCAACTGTCTTTCTAATAATTCAACTTTTGTAAGTGTTATTTTTTCCGAATAAAATTTAATAGGCTGCTTACCATGCAAATTGTCACCACTCATAAGAATTAATTTATCTGAATATTTTTCTAAGATGAAAAATTTGTTATTGCTAATTCTTTTATATTCTTTTCAGATTTGCGTAAATTAATGTGATAAAGAATTGATGCTTATTATATTTTTAATCCACCATTTTGTATGAAGATTGCCATATATATCTTCCTCTCTTGCTGTCTGACTTAACAGCAACGCAATTGCAAGCAATATTCCATAGAGCTTTGTGTATTGGATCAGGATTAAAAAGATATGCTTTTTTAAAGGCTTTTTTAATTAAGACAGTTGCCTTTTTTGCATGATAATGAGGGATCGTAGGACATACATG
>NZ_JAKVCI010000066.1:0-1870 GCF_022447305.1 Prochlorococcus sp. ALOHA_ZT_50
ATCAATTCATTATTTGGGTTTTTTGATGAAAAATTAACTAAATTAGTGATTTTTTAACTAAGTAATATTTTCAAAATTAAATTTTAGTTACGATGCAGAACGAGCACGTCCTGTAGATGACCATTCTTTTAGTAAATCAATTTGCTCTTTAGCTGTTCTTGATAAGGGAACTAATTCAGAAACTGCCTTTATTAAATCTTTCTCCATAAGCTCTCTATTTTCAGAGAATGAAATATGCATCCCCTCTATTACTGCTTGTTCAAGTTCTGCTCCTGAGAATCCATCTGTTCTATCGATGATAGTAGATAGAGGAAAACTGTAACTTGGTCTTCTTTTTTTTAAGTGCAAATCCAGAATACTTAATCTTTCTTCAGAATTTGGTAAATCAAGAAAAAATATCTCATCAAATCTACCTTTCCTTAATAATTCAGCAGGAAGCTTATCTATAGCATTAGCGGTAGCAATGACAAATACGGCGGATTCTTTTTCAGCCATCCAAGTTAGCAAACTTGCCAAAACCCTTTGACTTGTTCCTCCATCACTTCTAGCATCGCCACCAAAGCCCTTATCAATTTCATCGATCCAAAGGATACAAGGAGACATGGCCTCAGCTCTTAATATTGTTTCTCTTGTTCTTGCCTCGCTTGAACCAACAAGGCTAGAAAATAGTCTTCCAACATCTAGCCTAAGCAGCGGCATCGACCAACTCTTAGAAATTGATTTTGCGGTTAGCGATTTCCCTGTTCCTTGAGCTCCAACGAGTAAGACTCCCTTGGGAATAGGTAATCCATAGTCTCTAGCTTCTTTAGAAAAGGCCCTGTATCTTTGATTAAGCCAAACTTTTAAAACATTTAAACCACCAATATCATCTTGACTTGATTTAGCTTCGAAAAATTCTAAAATTTCACTTCTGGCGATTACTTGTTTTTTCTCTTCAAGAATATCTTTAATATCTTCTTTACTTATTTTTCCTCTTTGAGCAAGGGCCTTTGCAGTGACTTGCTTTACTTTTATTTCGGTAAGTCCACTTGAAGCTATAGAAAGTTCGTTTAAGTCTTGTTCCTCAAGATTTGAATTGGTATTAATAGCAATTTTTTTTATTAGATTTTTCAATTCTTTTTGATCAGGTAAAGGTAGATTTACAATTGTCATTAATTCATCCAGCTCTTCTGATGATGGAAATAAATGAGAACTAATAATTAAATTATGACTAGTTTTCTTAAGCGCTGAAGATAGTTCTTTAATAGTTCTATTGATAGATGGATCATCATAAAATTTATGAAAATCTTTAACTAATAAAACTGTTGAAACTTCAGAACTTTGTTCTTTAAGCCAATTAAGAACTCCTAACGGATTATTAGAAAATTTACCTTCTTCATTTATTAATCCTTTTATACCGCTAACACAATCCCAGCAAACGAATCTTTTTATATTTAGTCTTTCACAAGAGAAATTAACCAGTTTTTCTAATCTTTCCTCTTCTTTAGTCCTGATCCAAATTAATGAGGTTCTTGATTTTATGAGTAATTCTAAATTTCTACACCAAGAATTCATTATTTAAGATTAAGACTATTTTTTACTATTAGGTTCAAAAGGTAATCTTTTATCTGAGACAGCTGAAGCAGAAGTTGTTATTACTTCATTTTTTGCTAATAATTGTTGATCCAAAATTTTCTGTAAATTCTCAGGAAGAGCTTCTTTATTAAGCAGAAAAGTCTGAAATGCTTGGAAAATATTAGCAACAACCATGTAGAGTAAAACTCCAGCTGGTAGTGGGAAAAACAAAAACATTCCAGTAATCATAACGGGAGTAATTTTATTTGCTGTTGATTGCTGTGGATTCGCAGGCATGCCCTGACTTGATAAAACT
>NZ_JAKVCI010000067.1:0-1813 GCF_022447305.1 Prochlorococcus sp. ALOHA_ZT_50
TTTTTCAGGGTTAGGTAGTTTCATTATAATTGTTTTTCTCTTAACCCTATTTTATCATAATTACTCATTTGTGTATGACAGATTGTTTAACAATATGTAAATCAGTTGGTTAGCTGGTTTCCTTTATGGTTTATCCTAGTTTGTATGACAGATTGTTGAACATATCAATAACGATGAGTGAGACGAAAGCAAATCAAACCTGGATAACCTCTAAGAGTATAGCCATAGCTGCTAGAATCCCCCATAACCTCTATAACCAAATAGAAGACTACGGGATGACTCATTTTGCCAAGGGTGAGGATAAATATGATAAAACCCAGATTCCGCACTTCAAAATGTAGTATAAAAAAATACATAGTTTTAAAAAGTCCGAAAATCATACCTGGGCAAGAATATTTCTCTTTTCATTAAATTTTTAGGAAAAATAATCAAATTAAGAAGATTTATACTCATTGAAAACTTAGCAAGACTCAGCACAAACGAAGGAGAGTTTCCTCTTCTCATTTGATATCATTAGACTCTTATTCTTTTATTATTTTTGCTTTATCCAATTCAATTTATAGATAATATCTTTGACAAGATGCAGGTAATAAACTCAATATAAAACGCCTTTCTTCTGTTAAATTGACAATTTGTTTAACTCCGTTTAAAATCACATAATGAATACCTTGAAAACATTGAAATATCCACCTCAAAGTCGGACGCAATGTTACTTTCCCTACTTGATTATTTATTCCTTTTTTGACTCTTTTTAAACAATTTCTTAATTCTCTTTGCCCCAAGTTATAAATCAACAAACACAAAGACATTAAAAATAACATTGTTTCTATTCTTTCTGGTTTTTCAACGAAGAAACTATCAGTAAAAAATAAGGGATCTTTCAAAAATCGAAATCCTCTTTCCGTAGATTGCTGGTTTTTATAAGTTATCAGAATTTCACTAGCTTCTAATTTATTTTCCTCTACTAAGTTAGTTGCTAAAATAAATTTTCCTGCTTCTTTAGTCTTTCTACTTATCTCTTCATCTTTTTTGATGATCAGACTAATCATTTTATAAATCTTTTCCTTTTTTTTCGAGTAAGTTTCAATCAGTTCAACTTCTTTTATTTCCAACAATCTCAATTTTTTATTAATAGCTTTTAATTTATATCGAGCAGCTTGAGGATGTTCAAATTCTTCAGATTGTATTTCTTTAAGAAATTTTTGGGATTTCTTCTCTTCTTGGGAAAGTTGTTTTTCTAGTTTTTCCAAATCACTTTTCTGTCTTTTTTCACTCAAGACTATTAACCAAGTTTGCTTGATTCCACCATAAGTAACAATTTCTTCTTTCCAGGTATAACTTTCTAAATTTAGGTCACTTCTTTTTTCTTTATCTTCATCTTTTACTTCTTCCACCTCTATATTTTGCACTAATTCTTTTGCTTTTTTTATGGTCATTGGAACTCTCGTTATCCATTTTAAATGTTGGATTAGTTGGAGATTTTCTTGACCATATAAAGCACTATCACAAACCATGATACTATCAAACTTTATTTGCTTTTTGAATTCTACTAAAACTTTTCCAAATACAGCTTTATCAGATTCATTTCCATCTCCTACTCTCACAAATAATGGAATATCTCCATCTTGGCTTGTTATTAAATCCAAGACACATTGTTTTAAGTCTGGTCTATGATCCCGAGAATATCCTTTCTTAATAAAAATTGGTCTTTCTTTAATAATTTTTTCTTCTTCCTACAGTATGAAAATCAAAGCGGTTATAAAATTTTTCAGCTATTAAATTATTTTGAGAGACTTCCAACAGTAATCTATTG
>NZ_JAKVCI010000068.1:0-1758 GCF_022447305.1 Prochlorococcus sp. ALOHA_ZT_50
ATTGGATAACAATTGGAATAATGGCACCTAGTGATGATATGGCTATTGAAGCGTTACAATCAATTTCTAAGAAATATTCCTCAATTAAATTTGGTAATCTAGGTTCCCTTCATGCTGATGGGGGTGTTTTTTTAAAAGCTAATCAAAAAACTAGTAATGTTTTTGTCAGATCTGAAAATGGTCTTGGAGAAGGAATTTTAATAACATGTCAGTATGACGAAGATGCTAAAGAATCTAATACTTTTGGACCATTGCCATTAGATTTTTTTACATAATTAATTCCTCATTTATTTTTTATCACGGATCTAATTCTATGAGGGCTTTACCGGATGATAATTTTGAGGAATTGGATTTCAAAATATTTTTTACTTTAAAGCTTTGTTATTATGTCTACTGGCATTGATCTAAATTTTTCCACTATTTTAATTTAATGTTTTTTCAGGATATAATTCAAAATTTAAATAATTTTTGGTCAGAAGAAGGTTGTTTGATTATGCAGCCATATGATACCGAAAAGGGTGCTGGAACAATGAATCCGCATACTTTTTTAAGGGCTATTGGACCAGAGCCTTGGAGTGTTGCATATGCAGAGCCATGTAGAAGACCTACAGATGGACGTTTTGGCGATAATCCAAATAGGGCGCAACATTACTTTCAATATCAAGTAATAATTAAACCTTCACCGGAAGGAATCCAGGAAAAATATTTGACATCTCTAGAATCTCTTGGAATTAATCCTAGAAATCATGACATAAGATTTGTGGAAGATAATTGGGAGTCGCCAACACTTGGAGCTTGGGGTGTAGGTTGGGAAGTTTGGTTGGACGGAATGGAAGTTACTCAATTTACTTATTTCCAACAATGCGGAGGTATAGATTGTAATCCAATCCCAATTGAAATCACTTATGGATTAGAGAGGATTGCAATGTTTTTGCAGGATAAGGAAAGTATCTGGGACTTAAATTGGAACAAAGATTTGAAATATAGCGATATTTGGCTTCAATTTGAAAAAAGTCAATGCTCTTATAATTTTACTGAATCTAGTGCTGACAATCTCAGGAAATTATTTGAAATTTACCAAGCTGAGGCAAATAATTTAATAGAAAAGAAATTAACTTATCCTGCCCTTGATTTTGTTCTGAAGTGTAGTCATACATTTAATCTTCTTGATGCTAGAGGAGTAATTTCAGTTACAGATCGTGCACAATATATTGAAAAGATTCGAAAATTAGCAAGAGAAGTTGCATCCTCTTGGATGGAAGAAAGAAATGGTTTGAATTTTCCCTTAATAAAAAACACTTTTAAATAACTATCTCAAGTTCAAGATTATGTAGCATTTGTTACTTGAAGTTGAATCTATTATTCCTACCCAAAAAGGTTGTCTCCGATAAAATTCAAATACCCATTTCTATGGGTAATTTTAGTGTGAGGTAAAATGAAACTCTTCCAACAAATGTTGGTTGCAGGTGCTTCTTTGAGTTTATTGACTCCAGTTGTTGCACAGGCATCCGATATTAGTATTGAAGAAATGAATGACTACGTACGTAGCAGCAAATCTTCAAAAAAATTTAGTAGCAAAACGTTTATTAACGAAGTTAGTGACGAAATTGCAAATCTTAATGGTCCTGTTGACGGTTCAGAAGTTCAACAAAATGGGTTAGAAGCTGGCAGCTTTTCTGACACAACTACACTTGATGGTAGTGCTGTTTTTGCTGCTACAGCAATAGATGGTGCAACAAAGGTAAATTCATCTGCAAC
>NZ_JAKVCI010000069.1:0-1635 GCF_022447305.1 Prochlorococcus sp. ALOHA_ZT_50
TTTTTGAACAATTATAAGAATTTTTATAGCTTATCTAAATAATTTACTCAATATGTCCCTATAAAATGTAAGAATAAATTATGTATAGATTTATATTTTAAAAAGTGGAAGGACAAAATAAGTCGATCACGTTTGACGGACGAGAGATACGACTAACTACAGGACTATATGCTCCTCAAGCAAATGGATCAGTAATGATTGAGTGTGGTGATACCTCACTATTAGTTACAGCGACAAAAACTACCAAAAAGAACCATCAGACTTTCTACCTCTAATATGTGACTATGAGGAGAAACTATATGCTGCAGGAAGAATTCCTGGTGGTTTTATGAGAAGAGAGGGTCGCCCTCCAGAAAGAGCGACTTTAATCGCAAGATTGATTGACAGGCCAATGAGGCCACTTTTCCCATCATGGATGAGAGACGAGATACAAATTGTTGCCTCTTGCCTTTCTCTAGATGAAAGAGTTCCAGCAGATGTTTTAGCTGTTACTGGGGCTTCAATAGCAACTTTACTTGGAGAGATTCCATTTTATGGGCCAATGGCTGCAGTTAGAGTTGGTCTCATAGGAGATGATTTCATCTTAAATCCAAGTTATAGAGAAATAGAAAGAGGAGATTTAGACATTGTTGTTGCAGGTTCACCTGAAGGCATTGTCATGATTGAGGCAGGTGCTAACCAGTTATCGGAGCAAGATACTATCGAAGCTATAGATTTTGGTTATGAAGCAGTTACTGAACTTATTAAATCTCAAGAAGATTTACTAAAAGATTTAGGAATAAAACAAATCAAACCATCGGATCCTGAAGAGGATAAAACATTACCTTCTTATTTGGAAAAAAATTGCAGTAAAGCTATTGATTTGGTTCTTAAGAAATTTGATCAAACAAAAGAAGAGAGGGATCTTGAACTCGAAAAAATTAAAACTGAAACTCAAAGCAAAATTGATTCTCTTAAAGATGACAATCAAGTAAAAGTTCTAACCTCAGAAAATGAAAAATTAATTCATTCCGACTTTAAAAAATTAACAAAAAAATTAATGAGGTCGCAAATCATTAATGATGGGAAAAGAGTTGATGGAAGAGATCTCGACGAAGTTAGAAAAATATCAGCTTCTGCAGGAATTCTTCCAAAAAGAGTTCATGGTTCTGCATTATTTCAAAGAGGTTTAACCCAAGTTTTATCTACAACTACATTAGGTACTCCTAGTGATGCTCAAGAAATGGACGACCTCAATCCAAGCACAGAAAAACTTACCTCCACCACTATAATTTCCCTCCATATTCAGTAGGAGAAACAAGACCGATGAGAACTCCTGGAAGAAGAGAAATTGGCCATGGAGCATTAGCTGAGAGAGCAATAATACCTGTATTGCCTGGCAAAGAAACATTTCCTTATGTGCTTAGGGTAGTTAGCGAAGTCTTAAGTTCCAATGGATCAACTTCAATGGGGTCTGTATGTGGAAGCACACTTTCATTATTAGATGCGGGGGTTCCTCTAAAAGCTCCTGTGAGTGGTACTGCTATGGGTTTAATCAAAGAAGGAAAAGAAGTTAGAATCCTTACAGATATTCAAGGAATTGAAGACTTTCTAGGAGACATGGACTTTAAAGTTGCAGGGACCGATAAGGGTATA
>NZ_JAKVCI010000007.1:0-87433 GCF_022447305.1 Prochlorococcus sp. ALOHA_ZT_50
AATCATCAAAGAATATGAGTTGCGATGATACAAAATTCCTACTTCGTTTTGCTGCGTGTTTGCTGCGAAACTGTTCTATTGGAAGAAATTAATCATACCAGTAGTTTAAAAGGGGTAAAAAATGCCTTTTCTATTGAGTGGGAGTAAGTCTTCAAATTTTTAAAAAATTTAAAGTTTTTTATTTAAGCAAGAAATTTTTAAATGAGATTTAAAGTGTAATGCCTGATATTATTAAATTAAGTCGATCTACTGTTGAGAAATATCTTAGTTGTCCAAGATGTTGTGTACTTGACAAAAAATATCAAATAAAACCACCATCATTACCATTTACTTTAAATATAGCTGTAGATAATTTATGTAAAAATGAATTTGATTATTACAGAAAAATTCAGGAGCCGCATCCTTTATTTATTGAATATGGTATTGATGCTGTTCCTTTTAAACACAAAGATTTAGAACGTTGGAGAAGTAATTTTCAAGGGATAAGATATAAGTCAATTGAACATAATTATGATTTTGGTGGAGCTGTGGATGATATTTGGCAGAAAAAAAATGGTGATCTTATTATCGTTGATGTAAAAGCAACATCTAGAAATAATTTTGATTGGTCTGAGACTTTTAATAAATACGAATATGCAAAAGCTTATAAGAGACAATTAGAAATGTATCAGTGGTTATTTAAAAAAAACGGTTTTCAAGTAGCTAAAGAAGCTTATCTTTTATATTTCAATGGAAAGAAAAATGAAGAGTTATTTAATAACCAATTAAATTTTGACGTACATCTAATTAAATTAGATTGTTCTACTTCATGGGTAGAAAATAAGATAATTGATACGGTCAATTTATTACGTTCGGATGTTTTTCCAAAACCTTCCTTAAATTGCGAATACTGTAATTATTTAAAGAAGCGTTGGCAGTTATCGATAACTTAATATTCATGGGATAATTTTTTATATTTCTGGAAAAATAGTGAATAAAAGATAATCTTTAATTAGATTATTAATTTAGACTTTTGATAAAATCGAAAAATTCTGAAAGAAAGATAACTAATCATCTTCAACAAGATGTAGTCAAAGTATCTGGTAAAACAATTTTTATTAATCCTTTTTTATATTGGCGGAGATTTGACGAAAATACTAATAGATGGCTTAGAGAACCTGGTCAAATGTCAGAGGATCAAATTTCACCAAACAGGAACCGTTTTTATCCAGAAATAGAGTGGGCTGATTTAAGTCATGAGCAAAAGCTCATAAAAGATGCAACTGTTGAGATGTTTTTAAAAACTCTTGAATTGATAAGTACATTTCATCCTTATCTTAGTTCCGGACAATTATTAGAAGTGGAGAGAAAAATGGCGATTATAAAAAAGATTCCTTTCGAAAAGTGGGTAACAAAATCTTTCGCCAAAAAAGCGAGATTATTAGAAAATGAAAAAAGAAAATTTCAAAGAGAAAGATTTTTTAGTAGCTGGAGGGAATGGTTTAGCCTTGTAAATACTCAACAAGCAATTATGCCGTTAATCGTCACAATATTTATTTCTTCATTTATTGGATGGTCTTTAGGGATATCAAAGAATAGTTGTAATCCTTATTTTGAACAAAATATAGATCAATTAAATTAATTTTTTTTGATCTTTTTGAATATTTAATTTAATAAAATTTTGAAAAAATAAATTTATTATTTAGAATTCCATTAATTGAAATAATTGCTTAAAAAGTATAAGTTTTATGAGTGAAAATTTAAATTCAAATAATCTTGAAAATGACGAGTTCGATCTGAACAATGAAGATAGTGATTTTCAAGATTTAATCAATAGACTTAAAGAGATAAAATCAACCATTGCTTTATTGGAAAAAACAATATTTAAATAAATTTATATTTTTGATAAAAACAAGTCCTAATAAAAAACTTATTTCATTAAAAAGACAACCACTAGTCTTACTTATTTTTTCTTCTATTTCGTTTTTATTGATTCTATTTAGGTTAATTTTTTTACAACTTTTAAATTATGAATCTTTTAAGAAGATGTCAGATGAGAATAGGATCAGACTTATTGCTTCACAGCCAATACGCGGAAGAATACTAGATAAAAATGGTTATGTTTTAGCAGATAGTAGAGTTAAATATTCTTTAATAATAAAGCCTCAATCTGTTAATAAAAGCAATTGGGAAAAACATAAATCAAGTATTTCTAACTTGTTAAATATTGATAGTAATGTAATTCAAAAAAAATACTCTGATGGTCTAAAAAATCAGAAACTTTCAGTAATTATTCTTGATGATTTAAATGTAGATCAATTAATAAAATTTAAGGAGAATGAAGGTAATTTAATTAGTTTTGAAATAGCTACCAAATTAATTAGAAATTATCCTTATAAATCCCTTGCTGCCCATGTAATTGGTTATACTCAGCCAATTACTGAATCAGAATATAAATTCTTATCTAAGAAGGGTTATAAATTAAATGACTTAATAGGAAGAACAGGAATTGAATATGTTTACGAAGATTTTATAAGAGGTGAATGGGGTGGAGAAATGGTTGAAGTAAATTCATTAGGAAAATTTCAAAGATCATTGGGTATAAGACCTCCAGTACAAGGTAATGATATTGAACTAACAATCGACCTTAATCTGCAATTAGTTGCTGAGGAAGTTCTTAAAGATAAAAAAGCTGGAGCCATAATAGTAATGGATCCAAGAGATGGTGCAATAAGAGCAATGGCAAGTAAACCTACATTTGATTTAAATTTTTTCTCAAAGGATTTTAAACCTGAGAAAGAATATAATAAACTTTTTAATTCTCCTGAAAAACCTTTATTTAATAGAGCATTAAATGCCTACGATCCAGGAAGCGTTTGGAAAATTGTAACGGCTTTAGCTGGCTTGGAAAGTGGAAAATTCCCTAGAGAAACCATGTTAGATACGAAACCATGTATAACTTATGGGAGTCAATGTTTTAGAGAGCATAATGATTTAGGCTTTGGGGTAATAGGTTATGAAGATGCTTTAAGAGTTTCTAGTAATACATTTTTTTATCAAGTAGGTTATGGAGTAGGAGTTGATGAAATTCATAAGGTCTCACGAAAGCTTGGTTTTAATTCTTTATCTGGAATTGAAATTTCTGAACAAGAAAATATAGGATTAGTAGCTAGTAGTGAATGGGCTAAAGAAGGCAGAGGATGGGGGCAACCAGGAAGAACCCCTTGGGTTCCAGAAGATATTGCGAGTATGTCTATTGGACAATTTGTTGTTCAAGTTACTCCTATTCAAATAGCTAGAGCATATGCTGCAATTGCAAATGGAGGTTATCTAGTTACTCCCTATTTAGTTAAAAAAGATGAAGAAAATCTTTCAGATAAAAAACTTATTAAAATCGATATTGATTCAAATAATATTCAGTTGATAAAAAGTGGTCTCAGGAAAGTAGTAGAGTCTGGCACAGGAGTATCAATTAATTATGGAGTTTCAAATTTACCTCCAGTTTCAGGCAAAACTGGAACTGCTGAAGATGGTGAAGGTGGCTTAGATCACGCTTGGTTCGTTTGCTTTACTCCCTCTGAAAAAAGCGAATTACTTGTAGTTGCTTTTGCACAAAATACTCCTGGTGGGGGATCTGTTCATGCACTGCCTATGGCTAGAGAAATTTTGAAAGTTTGGAATGAAAAAGAATGAAATTTTATTAGGTTTTAAATGTTTATGTTTTTAATTTTTTCATTTGTAAAAGTCTTTGAATAATATCTTCAATAGTTTTTGTATCTATAGGTTTACTATATGAGGACAAAAGTTGTCTCCCTAATACTTGACTTCCTAAATGCACTAATTGAATGCGTAATGAGGTCAGCAGTTCTAACCCTATGCCACCAGAAAATGTTGCAATTGCAATCGGTTGACCATTAAATAAATTCCTAAAGTCATCTCCCGAAATAGAAAGCCATGCTATGAAGTTGGAGAGAATGGGAGGTATAGATCCATTATATTCAGGCGCACAAATCACCCACCTTTCAATCTTGAAAAGCTTTTTTTTTAATTCTTCTATTTCATTTGGAATATTTTCTTTGCTGTGAATTCTTGGATTAAATAATGGAATATCAAGAGTGGTAAGATCTAAAATTTCAGAACTTATTTTAAGTTCATTACTTTTTTCAAGAAATTTTTCAGAAAGTTCTAGATTTTTACCACAACTAGCCGTAATGATTATTAGATCTTTTGTTTCAGTCATAAATTAGATAAATAAATTTAATAGTTAGCACCTGTTTTGCGGTGATGAACTGCCGTTAGACTATCGGATTTTAGTATATTACCGTGTAGTACTTCGGCGTAAATTACCCAATGATCTCCACATTCCATTCTCTCTTTTACAGAAGCATCTAACCATGCGAGCGATTCAGGAATGATTATCTGTTCATTAGGAGTTAATTCAATATTTATTCCTTCAAATCTATCTTCTCCAGGTGCAAAGGGCTTTGTGAATCTTTTCAAAGGTTCTTTAAAATCTTTTTCACTAAGAATATTTAATGCGAATGAATCTCCTATTTGCAGAAGAGACTCTACCGATCTATCTTTTGCTACTGCAATACTTAACCCAGGCGGAGAAAAACTTGCTTGACTAACCCAAGATGCAAGCATGGCTCCTTTAATATTATTCTCATCTTTGCCTTTAGAGGCTGTCAGGACACAAAGTGAACCAATTACTCTTCCAAGAGCTTGTAGCTTTGGATCCGTTTTGCTTGTAATCATTCCAGTATCTGATTTTCTGGGTTTTTTCTTTGCTTTTTTTATAATTTTTCTTCCAAAGTGAGTTCCTATTTCTTCTAACTCTTTAATCTTTGGTTTATTTGGACTGAATTTAATCCTTATAGGGTCAAAACTAAACTTAAAACCACCGTCTTTTAATTTTGTTTCAAGTAAATCTATAGCTTCGCCGCTCCAGCCAAAACTACCAAAAATTCCCACTGGCTTATCTCTATTACCCTCTGCTAACAATGTTCCTAGTGCACTAACTATTGGAGTTGGGGCGTGACCACCCAATGTGGGTGAGCCTATTAAATATCCATCAGCATTTTGGATAGATTTTACAAGTACATCATTAGGTGTAAATTCACAATTAATACTTTCAACTTCTACAGAGGTTCTATTTATCCCTTTAGCCAATGCATCACCTATTGAGGCTGTATTTCCATATGCACTTGCATATATCAGAGCGATCTTAGGATTATTTGTTGAGAGATTCTCTCCCCATCTAATATAGTCATTTAAAAAGCTTTTTAAGCTATATTCGATCGCGGGACCATGTAATGGTGCAATAGTTTTAATGTCATAATCTGCAATTTTTTCAGTTATTGATACTACTTGATTAGACATTGGTGCCATCAAGCAATCATAAAAATGTTTCCTATCAATTTCTGTACTAACTCGATTTGTTTCAGACCAATATTTAGATGCAATATGTGCAGAGAAAATTTTTTCACTAAGAAGTATTTCTTGATTACGTTCATAAATTATCAGGCCACCAGGCCAACGTGCTGTTGGAATAGGAATTAACTCTAGTGAAATGTTATCTAATTCTAAATTAAGTTCTTTTTTGATTATGTTTATTTTAGGTAATTGAATTTCAATAAAGTTTTCTAAGGTAGGATTTCTTTGATTCCAAAGTTCGCTAATAAGTTTATAACCTGGATTAGAGCAAGTAATAGTTGTGTTTTGAAATTGGGTACTTATATTTTTTATAGTTTCAATAATTTGGGGATTAATATGACCAGAAATGAAGTTGATTTTATCTAATTTAAATTGATCGCAAAACCTAGAAATTACTTTATTAAATGAATTTAAATATTGTTTCTCAGGTGGATGAATAATAAAAAGTTCCTCATGACTTCTAATGAAAAAAGTATTAAAAGAGGTTCCTTTTTCAAGGTTAAATTCAAGTTCAAATCTTTCTTTATTTTGGTCTAAGAATCTTACACAAGAAAAATTTTCAGTAATTTCAAATTCTGATAAATTTTGATTTTCTGCAAGTAAGCCTATATTAATATCTGACATTTTAAAGACTTATTTTCTAATAGTGATTAGCAACTTTTCTGTGATGAACTGCTGTCTTGCATGATAAGTCAGAAACATTACCATTTTCAACAATTCCGTAAATTATCCAATGGTCTGGAGTCTCTAGTCTGGAACTAACTTTACAATCTAAAAAGGCGAGTGAATCTGAGAGAACTGGTCCTCCTTCAGCGATGTTGCTAATTACATCTACATCTGCAAATCTATCAGCTCCAGGGGCAAATCTTTTTAAAAAATGTCTGAACATTTTTTGATAGTTATCTTCTCTCAAGATATTCACAACAAAACCTTTCCCAACTTGCATATATGATTCAATAGCTCTATCTTTTGCTACTGCAACTGTAATACCTGGTGGAGAAAAGCTTGCTTGACTAACCCAACTTGCGACCATTGCACTTTGTCTAAATGTAGAACCTTCGCCTTGGCTCGCTGTAACTACATATAATCCTCCACTTAATCTCCCTAACGCTTTATCTAAATTTGAATCAAGGCTCTTCATAGAGGCAATATTCTTCTTTTTATTGATCAATTGACCCAAGTCAGTTCCAGCTTCTTCGAATTGTTGATAAACAATGGGATCTGGAATATTTTTAACTCTTAAGGGAGAGAAAGCTTCTTTTTGACCAAGTTCTCTTAATTTATTTGCTAAGGAATCTATAGGTTCATCATTTCCACCAAATGCATCATAAACTGCAGTAAATTGTTTTGGTTTTAGTGCTGCAAATAAAGTACCGAGAGATTCTTTTAATTCATTATCTGAGTCTACTGGCCATGTGGGAATGACTACTGCTTTTGATTCGGAAATTAAACTTGTTAATTCTTGCGGGTCAGAAGATCTTAAATCAATTAATTGAACCTGTGCATCTGCTTTACTTATTCCATGAGATATCGCTTGACTTAGTCGATCACAATAACCATAGTCGCTTATGTAGCAGACTGACACAAAATCATTGCCTTTGCTTTTATTACTACTCCATTCTAGATATTTTCCTTTCCAAAAATTGACCTGATTATGGAGCAAAGGCCCATGACCAACAGCTATTGTTTTTAATTCAGGTAGCTTATCTATTCTTTTAATTGCCTGCATAACGCTTCTAGCGTTTGGACCCATAAGGCAATCGTAATAAAAACGGAAATCATCGTATATTTCTTTTTGATCAGTGTCAAAAAATTCGTCAGAACAATAATGGAGTCCAAATGCATCGCATGTATAGAGAACATTTGTGCTGTGATCATATGAAAATATGGTATCTGGCCAATGTAAATTTGGTGCACTTATAAATTCAATATTATGTTCTAAACCACTATTAGGATTAGTTCCGAGATTTAAAAACTCTCCACTCTTAACCTCTAGACGTTTAAAGGGAATATGTATTTGGTCTTCAATAAATTTAAGTGCTAATTTTGATCCAACTACTGTGATATTTTGGTTTAATTCTAAAAGATTACCTATTAAACCAGAATGATCAGGTTCTGTATGGCTAGTAATTAGATAATCAACTTCTTGCGGATTTACCTTTTTCAGTAATTCTTCAAACCATAATTCTTCGAACTTTGCGTGACTAGTATCAATAATTGCTAGTTTCTCGCCTTTAATAATAAAACTATTGTAAGTAGTTCCATTTCTTAAACCAAATTCAATATCAAATCTACTGCGATCCCAATCCAAAGATCTTATGGCACAAGAATCATCAGCAAAGTTTTGAGATTGAACCGTCAACTTGTTATTAGTTTGTGCCAATTTAGAATTACTTGTCTGGGCAGAGGCTATCATAGAATAATTAGCTTTATAAATTAACTTTAGTTATATAGAATATAAATTCGCGTGATTATTTTTGCGAAATAACCGAAATTACGCTTTTCTTTAATTTTTAATCTTCTTATTCTGGATAAATGACATCTCAACTAATTAAAAAAATAGTTACTGGAGATGAGATAAGAAATGCTTTTTTAAAATTTTACAGTGAAAAATTACATAAAATCATTCCAAGTGCATCTTTGATTCCAGATGACCCTACGGTTATGCTCACAATTGCTGGAATGCTACCTTTTAAACCAGTTTTTTTAGGTTTAAAAGAAAGACCATCAAAAAGGGCTACATCTAGCCAAAAGTGCATCAGAACAAACGATATAGAAAACGTTGGAGTTACAGCTAGACACCACACTTTTTTTGAAATGCTTGGTAATTTCTCTTTTGGAGATTATTTTAAACGAGAGGCTATTCAATGGGCTTGGGAATTAGTTACTAATATTTATCAACTTTCTGTTGAAAATATAATTGTGAGTGTTTTTCACGAAGACGAAGAGTCTGCAAAAATTTGGAGAGATGAAATTGGTATTCATCCAGATAGGATAGTGAAACTAGGTGAGGAAGATAATTTTTGGTCATCTGGCAAAACAGGTCCATGTGGACCTTGTTCAGAACTTTATTATGATTTTCATCCTGAAAAGGGTCTGCAGAATATTGATTTAGAAGATGGAGATCGTTTTATTGAATTTTATAATCTTGTTTTTATGCAATATAATCGTGATCCTAATGGAAAATTGACAGATTTAAAATTTAAAAATATTGATACAGGAATGGGTCTTGAAAGGATGGCTCAAATACTACAAAAAAAGCAAAATAATTATGAGACAGATTTAATTTTTCCTATTATTCAAAAAATTTGTGAGATTGCAAATATTGATTATTTTTCTTCAGATGATAAAAACAAAATTTCTTTAAAAATCATTGGTGATCATACAAGAGCTGTTATTCATTTAATTTCTGATGGAGTAGCAGCAAGTAATCTCGGCAGGGGATATATATTAAGAAGGCTTATTAGAAGAATGGTCAGACATGGGAGATTATTAGGTATAACAAATGAATTTTTACCTCATATTGCTACTGTCGGGATCAATTTAATGCAAAATAATTATCCTGATTTAAAAAATAATAATGATTTAATTTTGAATGAGATAAAAATTGAAGAAATAAGATTTAGGGAAACTCTTGAAAGAGGAGAGAAATTGCTAGATGAGTTAATTTCTTCAGGGCAGAAATTAATTTCTGGTTTTAAAGCTTTTGAACTTTATGATACTTATGGATTTCCTCTAGAACTTACTGTAGAAATTGCTGAAGAAAATAGTATCAGTGTAGATGTAAAGGGTTTTGAAGAAGAAATGAATGCACAAAAAGAGAGAGCTAAAGCTGCTTCAAGTAATATTGATTTGACATTAGAGGGATCATTAGAGCGAGAAATAGATCTTTTTAACAAAACTGTTTTTAATGGTTATAAGTCACTCCTTTCGGAAGCTGAAATAAAGGGTATATTCTTGGATTCAACATTAGTTAAGCAAGCAAGTGAAGGTCAGAAAGTTTTAATTGTTCTTGATCAGACAACTTTTTATGGAGAATCTGGCGGGCAAGTTGGTGATATTGGAACGATATTTTCAAAAGATGTAGAGGTCTTGGTTGATAATGTTATGCGAAAGAAAAATGTTTTTTTACATTATGGAACGATCAAAAAAGGAATATTAACTATTGGACAAAAAGTTAAGACTAATGTTAGCTCCTCTAATAGAGCTAAGGCTGCTGCAAATCATACAGCTACTCATTTATTACAATCTGCACTTAAATCAGTTGTTAATGAAAGTGTTGGACAAAAAGGTTCATTAGTAGCCTTTAATAAATTACGATTTGACTTTAATTCCTCTAATCCTATTTCTAAAGATCAAATTTCTAAGATTGAGACTTTAGTTAACTCTTGGATTATGGAAAATCATGCCCTAGAAATAAAAAATATGTCTAAGAGTGAGGCTCTTGAAAAGGGCGCAGTCGCCATGTTTGGAGAAAAATATGATGATGAAGTGCGCGTTGTTAATGTACCAGGAGTTTCAATGGAACTTTGTGGTGGCACACATGTTAAAACTACATCCGAATTAGGTTCTTTCAAAATAATTAGTGAGGAAGGAATCTCAGCTGGAGTCAGAAGAATCGAAGCATTATCAGGCCAATCAGCATTAGACTATTTCAGTGATAGAAATGCTTTAGTAAATCAACTAAGTGATTTGTTAAAAGCAAATCCTAATCAACTTTTTGAAAGGGTTAATAATTTGCAAGCAGAGCTTATTAATAAGAATAAAGAGATACAAAAAATGAAAGATGAAATTGCATATTTTAAATACTCTTCTATAAAATCATCCGCAGAAATAGTAAATTCTTTTTCAATTTTAGTAAATCAGATTGATGGCTTAGATGGGAATTCTTTGCAATCTGCAGCACTTAATTTAACTTCTCATTTGGGAAATAAAGCAATAGTGATTCTTGGGGGAATACCAAATCCAGAAAATAGAAAGTTGTTATTTGTAGTTTCTTTAGGTGATGATGCAGTAAAAATAGGATTGCATGCAGGTAAATTAATTAATGAGATTGCAAGAATTTGTTCGGGAGGTGGAGGAGGAAAGCCTAACTTTGCTCAAGCAGGTGCTAAAGATATTGATAAGTTAAGTGATGCTCTAGATTATGCTAAAAATTATTTGCAAAAAACATTAGATAGTCATTCTGATAAATAACTACTTTTTCTGAGACTAATTTCGATTTGATCCATTAATTTCCTTGCTTCTTCAATAGTTAATTTTTTTTGATCAATTGCTGATTCAGTATTAATTCTTATAGATTCAACCAAAGAAGCTGAACTGTAATCTAATAATTGTAAAATTTCAGATTTACTGTCCTCTTTAATAATATTTTTGACCTTATATGAATTATCTTGATTTATGTCTATATGAACAACGTTTGTACTACCAAATAAATTGTGCAAGTTTCCTAATGCTTCTTGATAGGCTCCAGTCATAAAAATTCCAATTAGATAATCTTTATCTTCCTCTGGCTTATGTAAATTTAGTAATGATTTAATTTTTCCATCATCAATAAAATTATTTAGTTTCCCATCTGAATCACAAGTTAAATCTGCAAAGTTGCCTTTGCAGAACGGCTCCTCTAAGTGCCTATGTATTGGTACTATTGGAAAAATCTGATTTATTGCCCAGCTATCGGGAATAGATTTAAAGATAGATAAATTTGCATAATAAGTTGATGCAAGAGTTTCTGTAATTTCAGATAAATCAGGGTGATTGATTTCATCATTATTCAGGTTATTAGAAATTTCTTTTGCGCAAGCCCAAGTAAGTTCTTCGGCATAAGCTCTTTCTGCCAAACTTAAAAATCCTAATCTAAAAGCGACTAAGCAATCTTCTTTAAACTTTTTTGCATCATTCCATAGTTCAATTATTTGAGATAAATTTATTTTTTTATTTTTAAGTTTTTTTAATTCATAGAAAGTTTCAAGTAAATTTGAAATTATTAATTGTTGATTTTTTTTATCAAAAATTTGTAGTTTGGAACTGACATGGCTTGTTCCTAAGACATTAAAAATTAAAACTGAACAATGACTAATTATTGCTCTTCCACTTTCTGAGATTATGGTTGGATGCTTGATATTATTTAATTCACATGAATCCTTAATAGTTGCAATTACATCGTTAGCATAATTTTGAAGAGAATAATTAGTAGAGGTGTTGGAGGAGGTTTTAGTTCCATCAAAATCTATTCCTAATCCTCCCCCAACGTCGATATATTGCATTGGGGCTCCTAGTTTGCATAGTTCAACATATATTTGACTCGCTTCTTGTAATGCGTCTTTGATCACAGCAATATCACTTATTTGACTGCCTATATGAAAATGGAGCAATTTCATTTCGTTGATAAGATTTGCTTCTTTTAGTTCTTTTATTGTCAACATAATTTCTGGGATTGATAATCCAAATTTGGAATTATCTCCAATAGATTTACCCCACCTACCACTACTTTTACTTGATAACTTTGCTCTAATTCCTATCAATGGAGTCGCGTTAAGTTCTTGAACTGCTTGAATAATTCTTTTTACCTCATCTCGTTGTTCAATAACTATTATTGGATTTTTGCCGAGTTTTCTGGCCAAAGTAGCAATCTCAATATATTTTTTATCTTTATATCCGTTGCATATTAATAATGAATTTTGGTTTTCAAGAAGTGCAAGGCCAATTAATAGTTCTGATTTACTTCCTACTTCTAAACCAAAATTCCATTGGCTACCAAACTCTATTATCTTTTCTAGGACATTTTTCTGTTGATTACATTTGACAGGAAAAACGCCTTGATAAATGTTCTTATATTTATAGGTTTTTATTGCTTTTAAAAAAGAGTCATGTAATGCATTTATGCGATCTTTCAAGATATCATTAAATCTTATGATTAATGGAGGATTTATTTCTCTACTCTTAAGTTCTTTGACAAGCTTAAAAAGATCAATCTTATTTTCAGATTTTATATCTTTAGTTACTGATATATTTCCTTTGGAATTTATAGAAAAATATTTATCTCCCCATTTGTCTATGTTATAAGTCGAAATACTATCTTCAATAGTCCAAATATTCTTTAATTTTTTCGGCTCAAAATTGGTCAATTTATGTCTTAGTGATTAATAAATGTTTTTGAAAATAACTCAAAACAATATCTTTTATTTTAATGATTACTTGCCAAGTTACCACCCAAAAGTTGAATATACATAGAGTGATTATTAACTAAATGACCAAAGAGAGAACCTTTATTGCAATTAAACCAGATGGAGTTCAAAGAGGATATGTTTCTGAGATTATTGGCAGATTTGAAAAAAAAGGATTTAAATTGGTTGGATTAAAGCAATTAATTCCTTCAAAAGAACTTGCTCAAAATCATTATGGAGTACATAGAGAAAGACCCTTTTTTGGTGATTTAGTAGACTTTATTTCAAGTGGTCCTGTTGTAGCAATGGTGTGGGAAGGCGAAGGAGTTATTTTGAGTGCTAGAAAACTAATAGGTGCAACAAAACCTCTGGAAGCAGAGCCTGGAACAATTAGAGGTGATTTAGCTATTGATATTGGGAGGAATATTATTCATGGTTCTGATGGAGAAGATACAGCAAAATTTGAAATTGATCTATGGTTTAACGAAGAGGAATTATGTGAGTGGGAAACTTCTGATTCGAAATGGCGATCTGAAAATTAAAATTTAAATCGCAAATCTATCTAAACTAAATTTTTCTAAAAAGCTTTTTTCTATTTCTTTGAGATTTTTATTTTGAACTATTTTCAAAAGAAGATCACTTGTTATTGCAGAAAATAAAACTCCATTTCTGTAATGTCCTGTAGCTATAAAAAGATTTTCAATTTTTGATTTTCCAATTATTGGTTTTAGATCTGGTGTGCAAGGTCTAAATCCCCACCAATGTTCCATTTGTGGCCAATTAATAGCTTCTGGCAATAAGGAGCGAATGCCTTCTTGCAGTTGTTTTATTCCATTAGGAGTATTACCCTGATTAAATTTTGAATCTTTTTCAACTGTCGCTCCAACTATAATAAGTCCATCATCACGGGGAACTAGATAAGTTTTTGGACCAAAAATAACTCTTTTCAAAAAATTTGTTGGACCTTGTATTGATAGCATTTGTCCCTTTACAGGAAAGACTGGAATCTTATTAAAAATTTTTTTACTCCAAGCACCGCTGCATATAATTGCTTTTTCGCAGTTAATTTTTTTTATTTCCCCAGTGGCACATAAAACTGTTGCACCTGTAATTTTGTTTTTTTCGAATGTCAAATCCTCTACTTCTGATCCCTCTTGAAATTCGACTCCATGCAAGGAGCATGCTCTCTCAAGAGCACGCATCAGTCTTCTTCGGTTATCTATTTGACCATCTTGTTCAAAAAGTAAACCATGTTTCCAAATAGAATTCATTCCATTAATTTCTGTTTGAAGATCTTTGTGATTTAAATATTTTCCATATTCATAAGTGGGAAACTCTTCAAGATCTTCTTTGTTTTTAAAAGGAACTACTATGCCACATTTTTTTAAACCGCATTTAATATTACTATCTTGTTCAATACTTTTTATCCACTTTGGAATTAGATTTTGACTTTCTTGGCCAAATTTTAGTAATTCATCTTCGAGCCCTTCGGCATGAGTAGCTAACATTCCTGCAGCAACAAATCCAGCTGATTCATTTCTGTTTTTGCTTAAAACTAAAACTTTGAAGTTATTTCTAGAAAATTCATAAGCAATAGATAAACCTAAAAGTCCACCGCCAATGATTAATATTGAATTTTTGGTTTCTTGTGCCATTTAAAAATTAATATTTTTATTTGTGTTTTGGTCCTCTTTTCCTTTATATCCAATAATATTAATAAAGAGACTTTTGATAATGAACAATTTGGAATCTTGGGAAGCTGTGATTGGTTTGGAAACTCATGTACAGCTTAATACGAAAAGTAAAATATTCACATCTGCGTCAACAGCTTTTGGTGATGCACCTAATACGCATATAGATCCTGTAGTTTGTGGGTTACCAGGAACTCTTCCAGTTTTGAATGAGACTGTTCTTGAGTATGCTGTAAAAACTTCGTTAGCATTAAATTTAAACGTTGCAGAACATTGTAAATTTGATAGAAAACAATATTTTTATCCTGATCTGCCTAAAAATTATCAAATTTCACAATTTGATGAGCCACTAGCTGAAAATGGTTGGTTAGAGGTTGAAATAATTGAAAAGGACAAAGAACCTTATATCAAAAAAATTGGTATAGAAAGGCTACATATGGAAGAAGACGCCGGAAAACTAGTCCATTCAGGAAGTGATAGATTAGCTGGCTCTAAGTATTCTTTAGTTGATTACAATCGTGCCGGAATAGCACTTTGTGAGATTGTAAGTAAACCAGATATTAGATCAGGTAAAGAGGCATCTGAATATGCTTCAGAGATTAGAAGAACAGTTAGATATCTAGGAGTATCAGACGGAAATATGCAAGAGGGTTCATTACGCTGTGATGTCAATATTTCAGTTAGAAAAGGACCTAATGCTCCTTTTGGTACCAAAGTGGAAATAAAAAATATGAATTCATTTTCTGCAATTCAAAAGGCTTGTGATTATGAAATAGCCAGACAAATAGAAGTTTATGAAAATGGAGGAAAAATTTTCCAAGAAACAAGGTTATGGGATGAAGCTAAGCAATTAACGAAAAGTATGAGATTAAAAGAAGGTAGCAGTGACTATAGATATTTTCCTGATCCTGACTTAGGTCCAATTGAAATAACAAAAGCCCAACAAGAAATATGGTTTAAAGAACTACCAGAATTACCTTCAAAGAAAAGAAATAAATACGTAAGTCAATTTGGGTTGTCTGCATATGATGCAAGGGTAATTTCTGATGAAATAAGCATGGCAAACTTTTTTGAAGAAACAGTAGCAAATGGTGCCGAGGCCAAACTAGCTTCAAATTGGGTAACAAGTGATATTGTGGGCTATTTAAAATCAAACAAACTAAGTTTTAGTGAATTAAAGCTTAGTCCTGAAAATCTTGCTGAAATGATTAACATGATTTCAAAAAATATAATTAGTGGAAAAATTGCAAAAGAAATTTTACCTGAACTTATTCAAAAAAATATTTCTCCGAAAAAATTAGTTGAAGAAAAAGGGTTGGCAATGATATCTGATTCTTCAAGTATTTTACCAATAATTGATGAACTTATAAATGAACATCCAAATGAAGTTCAAGCATTTAAAAATGGCAAAACTAAGTTACTTGGTTTTTTTGTTGGTCAACTTATGAAAAGAACAAAAGGTAAAGCTGACCCTAAACTTGCAAATAAACTTCTTATGGAAAAATTAAATAGCTAAAGCTTAAAGAAGCTCTTTTATCGTATTGATCCATTTATTTTGATCATCCGAATTCTCTAAAATAATATCTGAGAATTTTCTTTTTTCTTCAAAACTTAATTGAAAATTTATCAATTCATATGCTTCTTTTTCGCTAATTTTATCTCTTGTGATAAGTCTGTTTTTTTGTAGTTCTTTAGGACATTTAACTAACCATATTTCAGTGCAAATATCTTCAAATTTTGCTTCAAACAATAATGGAATAACCAATACTATAGTTTGATTATTTCTGTATTGACTGCATTCTTCTATCATTCTTTCTTTAATTAAGGGGTGAAGTAGTTTTTCAATCCATTCCTTGCTTGCTGAATGTTTAAAAATAATGTTCCTTAAAAGTTTTCTGTTTATTTCCCTTTCTGAATTGCTTTTATTATCAATAATTTTATTTCCAAAATAATCTAAAATTTTCTTATATCCATATGTGTTTGGTTTGATTAATTCTCTTGAAAAATGATCTGCATCTAATATTGGTATGTTTTTATGTTTTCTAATGTAATTAGTTATGGTTGTCTTCCCACTTGCAATACCTCCTGTTAAACCAATCCTTCTTTGGTTGTTTTTTAATTTTTGAAGAATATCCATATAATTAATAATAATCTAATTACTTAGTTTCTTTAGTATTAAAGAGTAGTTAGTATGAATTAAAATACCAAAAAGTTTGAGCCAGTTAGATTCCAATTGGTCGTTTGTTGATGACAGTAAGGTAACACCCAAGGGGTTTCTTTTTGCTGGGATATCTGCTGGTTTAAAAGCTTCTAATAAAAAAGATTTAGCACTAATACTCGCTCCAGAAGGAAGTATTTTTAGTGGGATGTTTACCCAATCAATAGTTCGAGCTTCTTGTGTGGATATTTGTGAGGAAAGGATTAAAACAACTTCAGGTTTTGTAAGAGCAATACTAATTAATTCTGGTCAAGCAAATGCATGTACAGGAAATCTTGGCATTCAACATTTTCAAATTGCTACAGGAAAGATTGCGGAACTTTTAGGAATAAAAGAAGAAGAAGTTTTAATGTGCTCAACTGGTGTAATTGGTGTTCCAATACAAATAAATGATTTAGTAAAAAATTTACCGAATTTAGTTAGTGATTTAAAGGGTAATAATTTTCAAAATGCAGCAGAAGCAATTTTAACTACTGATTTGACTTTGAAAAAAGTGTCAATAGAGACGATTATTCAAGGTAGAAAAATAAAAATAGCAGGATTTGCAAAAGGTTCAGGAATGATTTACCCCAACATGGCTACAATGCTTGCTTTTCTAACCTGTGATGCGGGTATTCAAAAAGAAGAATGGGACAAAATGATTGCTATTGCGGTTAAAAAATCTTTTAATGCAATATCAGTTGATGGAGAGACAAGCACAAATGATTCTTTTGTTGGAATAAATGCAGGAGAGAAAATTGAAAAAAGGTTTTTTCCAATTATCCAACAAGGGATTGATATTGTATGTCAGAACTTGGCAAAAAATATTGCAAGGGATGGAGAGGGAGCAAATTGTTTATTAGAAGTTTTGGTTCAAGGAGCAAAAAATACAGATGATGCAATTATGCTCGCGAAATCTATTTGTAATTCTGCCTTGGTAAAAACTGCGATACATGGTTGTGATCCGAATTGGGGACGAATCATTTCTGCTGCAGGTAATTCTGGAGTTAAATTTAATTTAAATGACGTTGACTTGTATATAGGAAACGCTCAGATTTTGGAAAACGGCAAGTTAAATAAATATGATCCACAAAAAGTCACAGACTATATTAAGTCCAGAATGAAAGGTAGATATTTAGTAGATGATATTGTAAAAATTATGATTAATCTAAATTCTGGCGAATCGAAAGGCACAGCTTGGGGGTGCGATCTTTCTAAAAAATATGTTGAAATAAATAGCGAATATACTACTTAAGTTTTAGTAAATCTAATGGTAGATATTCATTCATATAAAGAAACAGTATTGTTAAAGTTCCAATTACAGAGCCTATAAAACCTCCAAAAAAATTAACTAATAATCCAGATTGTCTAATTATTGTTTCTTCGTTTTTTTCTTCTTCAAAATTAGGAGAATCAACTACTTTTAAGCGCTGATTGGTTGTTGGTTGTTTAAGTTGTTGGTGTCGGATGAGGGCTTCGAAATCAGGCATGGAATTTGTGAGGCAATTGAACAATAAGCAGACCAGCCCGTCATTCGACGAGGATCTGATCTACCTAAATCGTCTACAGCTTCAAATACAGCATTGCCCGAGGCTTCTGCTTTATCAAATGCTGAAAGTAAGGGTATAAATGTATCAAAAACATATAAACCAAAATTTTCTAGAGCTGCTTTGGCTTGTTGCGCTGCTTTTTGCTGTCTAAAATCAACTTTTACTATTACTACTGCATGGTTAACTTTTAAGTTGCTTAATAAATTAGCTAGTTCAACAGTTAATTCTACTGATCTTGCTTTTGCAGTTGTAGGTAAGATAACTAAATCTGAACCATACGCTAAGTGTTTAAGTTCTTCTTGATCACTGCTAGCCTGGCCATCAGTTATTACAATTTCTGATGATCTTGATGCTTTAGCAGCTGAACTGACGGGGAAAACTGGAAATGGAAGATTGCCTCTTGATGCGTATGCTAAAGCAGATCTATTCTTGTCGGCATCGACTATGCAAACTTTTTTACCTTCAGAATGCCAAACACTAGCAAGGTGAATACTTGTGCAGGTCTTGGCCACACCCCCTTTTTGTCCGCAAACGGTAATGAACAATTTTTTATTTTTATTTCTCTTACTTTGGAGAATAATTTCTTAATGTCAAGAGAAATTGATTTTTAATGCTTTAAAACTTATTTTTTGAAATATTTTAAAGAAGTTAATATTTTTAGATAACCTTATAAAGTTCCTTATTTAAATTGGCTAGTGAAGAAAAGAATTGGATTAGGTACGTGGTCTTGGGGGAATAAGCTTTTCTGGAATTACCAATCTACAAATGACGATGATTTACGTGAGACATATAATGAAGCGTTACGAAGAGGTTTCGATCTAATTGATACTGCAGATTCTTACGGTACTGGGAATCTTCAGGGTAGAAGTGAATTGTTGATAGGAAAATTTTTACTAAATACTCCTTCAGCAAAGAAAAAAAGAATTCAAGTAGCAACCAAACTTGCACCTTATCCCTGGAGAATAGGTAACAGAGGTTTTAATAAACCTTTTTTGAAAAGTTTAGAAAGACTTAATAACAAATTAGATATAGTGCAATTACATTGGTCAACTGCAAAATACAATCCTTGGCAGGAATTAGGGCTGTTGAATAATCTTTGCGATTTAAAAGATGAAGGCTTTGATTTTCAAATAGGCTTATCAAATATAGGCCCTAAAAGATTGATGAAATTAATTAATTTCTTGGCAAAAAGAGATCAGAGCCTAAAAAGTGTTCAGATACAGTTTTCTTTGCTTGCTCCCGATTTAGGAAAACAATATCAGGTAAAAAAAATTTGCGAAGAAAATAATATTGATTTCTTTGCTTATAGTCCTTTGTCCTTTGGAATACTTTGTATTGATCCAGATAAAGAAGAGAATAAAGAAAAAAGTTTTATTCGCAATGCATTATTTGAAAACTATAAAAAACCAACATATGAATTGCGGAGGTGTTTAAAAAGAATTGCAAATCAAAGATCAGTTTCCCAAGCGCAAGTAGCAATTAATTGGTGTTGTTATCAAGGAGCTATTCCACTCGTTGGAATGCGAAAAAAATCTCAAGTTATAGATGTATCGAATGTATTCAAGTGGAATTTAAATAAAAGTGAATTTAAAGTACTTCAGGAATTGTCAAAAAAATGTTTAAAAAAAATGCCTAAAAATCCTTTTTCAAGTATTTAATTAAATTTTTAGCTAGATATTTTCTTATTTTTTTTTATTTGACAACCACTATTCCATAGTTCATTGGGAAATTTTTCGCCAGTGAATCTAATAACTTTTGGTTTGAGATTTATTATCAAGTCATTCAGTTTTTTATTAGATTCCATTTTGCAAGATTCGATTTTTTAATAAGATAAATTAATTTAAAACTTATCTTCTCAGTATTTATACTTATAAAATTAAAAAAATTCTTTTTAATACAAGCATTTGCAGCAATATTTACACACTAATAAATTATCTATTACAACTTCTTAGTTATTTAAAAAAAGTGGAGTCCTTCCAGACTCCTCGTATCATTTGGTTGATAAGGCTGATATAACCCCATCTCCTTTAGGATCAAGCAGCAACTGGTGCTGTTTGACGGGAGAAACTAACGATTTTGTTAGCATTTGTGTTTTTGCTCTAACCGAGCCGGCTTCAGTCACCTTCCTTATGCCCCGTCGAAACCATTACAACCCCAAATAGTGGAGTTGAGCGGAATCGAACCGCTGTCCGAAACATCGGTTGAGATCACCTAGTCCAATTGGACATTTATATTCTGACAGGCAAAATGGTTATTGAATAGTTTTTTTACTAAGTTTTATCGTATATGAATGTAGTGGCATCATCTCCGGAGGGACTAGAGAAATCTTTAGCAGAAGAAATTTCAAATTTAGGCGGCTTTAATATTAATACTTATAAAAGATTTATTAATTTTGAATGTGATTTTGAAACTTTTTATAGAGTTCATTTCTATTCCAGATTAGCTTTTCGTTTTTATAGAGAAATTGCAAGTTTTAATTGCTATGACAAGCAATCTTTATATGCGGGGGTTAGAGATTCATTTGATTGGTTAAATTGGTTGCACTTTGATAAAACGTTTAATGTTCAAGTAACTGGGAGAACATCTTCTTTAAGTCATACTCATTTCACTGCTCTTGAAGTAAAAAATTCTATAACTGATTTGCAACAGGCAGTTTGGAATAAAAGATCAAATATTTCTCTAGATAATCCTGATTTTATAATTCATCTGCATTTAAATAATAATAAAGCAATTCTCAGTCTTCAAAGCAGCGTAGAAAGCTTACACAAAAGAGGCTATAGACCCGCAATTGGAAATGCTCCATTAAAAGAAAATTTAGCTTCTGGATTGATAAATATGACTCAATGGAATGGCAAAGTTCCATTAATAGATTTTATGTGTGGCTCGGGTACTTTTTTAATTGAGGCAGTCAACCAATTCCTTGGAGTTCCCATAAATATTGATCAAGTATATCTTTTTGAGAATTGGTTGGACTTTAGGAAAGATATTTATCTTAATGAAAAAAATAAGGCAAAAAATAAAATTATAAATTATGAAAAATTACCAACAATAATAGGGTGTGAAATTAATAAAAAGGTTTTTGAGCAGGCGAATGTAAACATATCATTAGCTGGACTCGAAAATTATATTGAGCTTATAAATAATGATTTTTTAGCACTCCAATTAAGTTGCACACCTGGGATAATCATATGTAATCCTCCATACGGCAAAAAATTAGGCGATGAAAATGAATTGATTTGTTTATATGAACAAATGGGAATCTTCCTAAAGAATAATTTTTCAGGTTGGGAATTTTGGCTGCTAAGTGGAAATCCAAAACTAACAAAATATTTGAAAATGAAATCTTCATTGAAAATTCCTGTTAGTAATGGGGGAATAGATTGTAGATGGATAAAGTATTTAATAAGGTAATTTATTTTTTGCCTAAAACGGCTTTTGTTGTCTTGCCTAAACCCTCTAATGTTTGAGGAAGATATGGTCCTTTGGCTAATTTTCCTCCAAGCTTCAAACTTAAGCCTGCAAGAAATAAATCGATAAATATTATGAGTAATAAATTATATTCAATATTCCAGTTATTATATTTCGCTAGAAAAAGATAAAAAATAATATGGATGCAAATTAGTACTAATAATAATAATGTGCTGCCAATTGCCAAAAATATTCCACCACTAATTAATCTTCTTTTTTCTCTATCTACTTCTTGAAGAGCTATTCTTACATGCAAATCCATCACTGAACTTGCGATCGCTGAAATTCTGGAGGCGGTATTTGCAAAGTTTTTATTTTTTGGTTTTTCCATATTATTTTCTGCCACTGTTTAGGAGAGTTCCTATTAGTAAACCAATACCAGCCGCAATAGCAATAGATAATAGTGGTTTTTTTCTTATTGGATTTTCTATTTTTGGTCTAAGTGTATTGTTAAGTTCTTCTAATAATTCTTCTAATTGACTTTCGATAGGTTCAATTTTTTCTGATATTTCCCAATTGTTTTCTCTTATTGAATCAATGATTTCAAATAGTTGGCTTTTTATTCCAATTGCTGAGGTTCCACTATGGCTAGCTATTACTTCAACTAAATCATCAATACTCCCTTTTGTGGCTTCAAGGGTTTGTTGTGCAATGTTAGGCCATTTTTCTTTTATTAAAGGTATTAAACTGTCAATTTTTTCAAGTAACCATTTTTCCGAAATAACTTCTTTTTCAGGAAGATCAGAGTTATTTTCTTTTTCTTCTACTTCTTTGGGAGGATGGTAAGTCTCCATTATTTAAACTTATTTATTTTAAGATTAGACCCTATTTTCTTAATTTGGAACCCTTATCTAAAGAATTGTGCGATTTATATAGAATAAAAACATATAAAAGTTTATTTACATTTTATTTATCTACTCTGTTCTGTAAGAAGGTTTTGTTAAGCTATTACTGAATTTATTAAATGAGTTTAAATTTCATCATGGATATTACATTTGCATCATTAATTTTTGCATCTCGCACAATCCCTACAGATTTTGGATTAGTAGCTGCAGCTATTGCTGGAGCTGGAAGTTTGCTATTCATTGCTTTAAGATTTGTTCCTGATGCAAGTAATTAAATAACAGGAAACATCTCTTAGAAAATATATCTTTACTCAACTTTGTTTTGAAAATAGATTCGATTTATTTATCAACTAGATAATGAATAAATGGGTTTTGCTTGAACATAAAGTTTATTCTGCTAAAGCTATAGATATTCATTATGATTTTCTTGTTGAAAATGGAATAGATTGTTTAACTTGGAAATTTTTAAAACTACCTTTATTAAATCAAGCTTCTATAGAAATTTCTAAGCAGCCAAATCATAGACTTATATGGCTATCCAGGATAGAACATGAACTTTCTGATAATAGAGGTTTTGTAAAAAGAATTGATCATGGAATATTTAAAAACGTTTCTACAGACTTGGACTCTGAAAATTATCGATTCATTTTGGATGGTGAACTTCTTTCTGGTTTGTTTGAAATTTCGGCTAATTCTTGTAGATTGAGCAAAAATTATTAATATTCATTTATAAATAAACGTAATATTTCTATTGAGAATTTTTGCAAATTAGTTATTCTTATTTAGCTATTGAGACTTGAGATTGGTACATATCAATCAGGTCGAGTTTGAAAATTTTAAATCTTTTGGGGGAAATGTAAAAATTCCTCTTGAAGAAGGTTTTACGGTGGTTACGGGTCCTAACGGTTCTGGGAAAAGTAATATTTTAGATGGAATTTTATTCTGTTTAGGTCTAGCTAATAGTAGAGGGATGAGGGCTGAAAGATTACCAGATCTAATAAATAACTCCAAAGTTAAAGAGGGTAAGTCATCAGAAACATCTGTATCGGTAAAATTTAATATTCAAGATTGGTCTCCCAGAGAGGACCTTCCGCCTTTGGAACTAGAAGAAGAAGAAATTGCCCTTAATAAAGGTCAAAAAGAATGGGTAGTTTCTAGAAAATTAAGGCTTATGCCAGGTGGTTCTTATGCTTCTACTTATACTTCTGATGGAAAACAATGTACCTTGCAACAAATACAGAGAATATTAAGAGATATTAGTGTTGATCCTGAGGGCAGCAATGTTGTTATGCAGGGTGATGTAACAAGAATAGTATCAATGAATAATAAGGAGAGGAGAAATCTTATTGATGAATTAGCAGGAGTCGCACTTTTTGATACAAGAATAGAACAAACTAATGCAAAATTAAATGACGTTTTCGAAAGACAAGAAAGATGTGAAATTTTAGAAAATGAATTGCAATCTAGTAAAAATAAGCTTGAAAAAGAATGTGAAAAAGCAAAGCGATATAAAGAGTTAAAGGCAAAACTATTACAAATAATAGAATTAGAGAAAGTTCTTATTTTTGAAAAACAAGTTAAGCATGTTGAATCTATAGAAAAAAAAGAAAGTGAAATTGAAAAAAATAAAATCTTATTTAATAAACAAAAAGAATCTATTAGTAAAGAAATATCAGTTTTAGAAGATGCTTTGAAAATACTTGTTGATGAGCTTAAGGAGAAAGGAGAGGATAAATTGATAAAAGTGAATTCTGATATTGGAAGTATTAATTCTAGCTTGAGAGAACTTGATAGGATATCAAGTCTGAATAAAGAAGAAGGTATTAAATTACAAAAGCAGAGAGATGAAATTGCAATTTCTAAGAGGAATATCGAGTCAGAAAAGATGAGACAAGAAAATTTCGATGATAATTTTTTAAATCAATTGAACTTGCAAATTGATGATCTCACTTTAAAACACAAACTATCCAGAAAAAAACTTTCTGATGCGGCTGGAGAATCTGGAGAATTCTCAAAACAAAGTATCAAATTAAATGCTGAGCTTGAAAGTATAAAAAATCAAATTAATCCTTTGGAAATAAAAAAAAGGAAAATTGAAGAAGAAACTATTCAAAATAATATTCAAAAAGATGAGATATTGTCACAGATCGAATCCTTAGACTTAGAAAAGCAGAAACTTTTTCAGGGAAATCAAAGAAAAAAAGAGACATCCGATACAAAGAATAAAAACTTGGCAAGTAATAGCGCAGAAATTAATTCTTTAAAAAATGAAATCGATTTATTAATTAAAACTAAATCAAGGCTAAATAACGAGCAATTAAGGCTTGAAAAGGATTTATCTAGATTCGAAAGCAGGAAGGAAGCTTTAAACGAATCTAGAGGTTCATATGCTCTCAGAATTCTCTTAGAGGCAGGGTTAGAGGGTATACATGGTTATGTAGCTCAACTTGGAGAGGTCAGTGAGAAAAATAGATATGCATTAGAAATTGCTGCTGGAAATAGGTTAGGACAAATTGTTGTTGATAATGATCATATTGCTGCTAAAGCAATTGAAATTCTTAAAAAGAAGAAAGCGGGAAGATTAACTTTTTTACCTTTAAATAGAATTAAAAGTCAAAAAAAGAATTATGCAATTTCAAGATTTGAAAATAACAGGGAGAATGGATTTATTGATAAAGCTATTAATCTAATTACTTTTGATGAAGTTTATTCAGATGTTTTTCGATATGTTTTTGGAGATACTTTGGTTTTTTCAGACTTATCCTCAGCTAGGTTATCTACACAAAAAAATAGGTTGGTTACCTTAAGTGGTGAATTATTAGAAGCAAGTGGTGCTATTACAGGAGGCAGTAAGTTAAATAAAGATTTGGCTTATAGGTTTGGAATTAATAATGATATTGATGATTCCAGTCCTATAAAAGAAAGATTATTAGTTATCGAAGAAGCTTTAAAAGAGTCAAATAATGATTTGATAATAAAAAATAATAGACTTAGTATATTAAATTCTAACCGCAGTCAAATAATTGAGGATTGTGCCTCATTTAATAAAGAAATTGAAGTAAATCAAGATTCTCTTAAAGCTGTCTCGCAAAGAATTGAGGATTGTAAATCGAGATTAAATAAACTTGATACTGCTAATAATTTATTAGTTAACGAGTTAGGTCATTTAAAAAATCAATTGAAGCCTTATCACGATAAGTTTGATCAACTACAAACCATTCAAAAGGCAAATTATGAAAAAAATCAAAAATCATCATTAATAGCTTTTAATGACGATTTTAATAATCTTGATAAAAAACTTGAATTACTTATTAAAGAGAGAAATACATTACTAGATAAAAAGAATCAATTTGCTTTAAATAAAGAGCGTATCAATAATTCATTAAAAATTACTTTACTACAAGAAAAAAACTTGCAGGAATCTATTAAACAACTCGCAATTGCTCATAGTGAATGGATAGAAAAAAGAGATGAATTTAAAAAAGAGCTTTTAGATCTCGATAATCAAAAAAATTCTCTAGAGAAGGATTTAGGTTTATTGAGAAGGAAAAGAGATGAATTAAACTCTTCAATTTCAAATAAAAGGCAAGAATATAATAACTATCTGTTGAAGCTTGAATATCTTGAAAGGGATATGCATTCTCTTAAAGAAGAGATGAGGAGCGAGAAAATAAAATTAGAAAATTATAAAAAAGATCTACCTAATCCTTCCCCGGAGTTTGGAGAATATGAAGGGAAGAGTCTTGAATCTTTGCAATCAGAAATTTCGATCATAAATGCAAAACTACAAAGCTTAGAACCTGTTAATATGTTGGCTCTTGATGAACTAGAAGAATTAATTGAGAGATTAAATGGTTTGCGAGAAAAATTAGAAATTCTATCTAATGAAAGATCTGAATTATTGCTGAGAATAGAAACTGTATCTACGATGCGTCAGGAGGCTTTTATGCAAGCATTTACAGAAGTTGATAAACATTTTAGAGAAATTTTTGCAAATTTATCTGATGGAGATGGATTTCTTCAACTTGAAAATCCTAATTCTCCTTTAGAAGGAGGATTAACTTTAGTGGCTCATCCTAAGGGAAAAAATGTCAGAAGATTAGCCTCTATGTCAGGTGGTGAAAAATCGTTAACTGCTTTAAGTTTTTTATTTGCTTTGCAAAAGTATAAACCTTCACCTTTTTATGCATTAGATGAGGTTGATAGTTTTTTAGATGGTATTAATGTTGAAAGGTTGTCAAAACTAATATCGAATCAGTCATCAAATGCTCAATTTATAGTCGTAAGTCATAGAAGGCCTATGATTAGTGCGTCTGAACGAACAATTGGGGTTGCGCAAGCAAGAGGTGCTAATACTCAAGTTCTTGGGTTACCAAATGCTGCATAAACACACTTTTTTAAATTTATACGTCAGAATGATAAAAAGAAATTTATGAGCTTGTCTAACACATCTGCTAATAAGAATCTCCCTAACTCGGTTCCTAGTGAACGTTTATGGTTAAGGTCAGAATTAATGGGAACACAAGTGATAACTACTGATACTGGAAGGCGGCTAGGCGTAGTTGGCGAAGTTGTTGTTGATATTGATAGAAGAGAGGTGGTCGCTTTGGGACTAAGAGATAATCCACTTACAAGATTTTTACCAGGTTTGCCAAAATGGATGCCTTTAGAAAGTATAAAGCAAGTTGGAGATGTCATATTAGTTGACTCCCTAGATTCTTTGAGTGAGAGTTTTTCTCCAGAAAGATATGGGAAGGTAATTAATTGTCAAGTGATTACAGAATCTGGACAACTTTTAGGAAGAGTTCTTGGCTTTTCTTTTGATATTGAGACTGGGGATTTGATATCTCTTGTTATGGGTGCTGTTGGTGTTCCGCTTTTAGGTGAGGGAGTTTTAAGTACTTGGGAAATACCTGTTGAGGAAATTGTAAGTAGTGGTACCGATAGGATTATTGTTTATGAAGGTGCGGAAGAGAAATTGAAGCAACTAAGTAGTGGACTACTTGAGAAACTTGGAGTCGGGGGTTCTTCATGGGATGAAAGGGAAGCAAATGGATACTCAGCAAATCTTGTACCTGTTGAGAATCAGTTACTTTCAGGTTCTGAATCAGAACAGCAAAACAATTTGGTCGAGGAATATGAAGAAGTTGTTGAACAAGATGATTATGAAGATGATTATGAAGATGAACTTGAATATGTTGAAATAAAGGGTTCTGCAGAGGAAATAAATAACAGAAAAAAGCTATACATGGATAATGATGATTCTGATCAGATCGAGAATCAAAATAGTGTTAATCAAATAGATGAAAAAAACAATATTGATTTTAAGCAAAAGAAACAATCAACTACTAATTTAGCTTCGAAAAGACCAATTCAAAATGCAACTGAAACTTTAGATATTGAACCACTAGATGAACAAAATTTAGTTCAAGATAATAAAAAATCAGAAAAGTTTGAAATTGATGATCCCTGGTAATTGTTAAAGTTTTTTTATTGAATTAACAATTATAGAAGCAAGTTTTTTTGCAGCACCTTTATCGCCTCTTTCTTTGTGTAGATTATCCCTAATACTTTTTAATTGATCTCTATTTTTAATAAGAAATAATACTTCTCTTGCAATTTTTATTGGCGAAATATTACCTATCCTTTCAGGGACAATCATTCTTTTAGCTTTAATATTTGGCCAAGCAAAAAACTTCTTTTTTTTAAAATAAAAATTTTTAATTATAAAAGTTAGGAATCTATTTATGAATGAAATTTTTCCAATTACTCCAAAAATACCATCCCAGGCATTCATCATATTTAAATGTTGAGTTGGCAGAACAACTAACATTGGAAGACTAATTGCTGCTAATTCTGCAGTATTTGCTCCTACAGTTGTAATTGCAAGATCACATTCTTTTAATATTTCATAGCAAGGATGTTTCTTGATTAGATAAATCTTTGTATTTTTTGATGTTTCAATTACATAATCAAAACGAGAGTCTTTGAAGTTTTTAATTGTTTTGATTTTTGATGAGTAATATTTAGCAATTGGATTTTTGTTGCTTTGAAAAAATAAATATTCACTTTTATCAGTAGTTGGTGCAATGGGGATTATAAAATTTATATTTTGATTTTCTTTAGCGATATGATCTGCAACTTCTAAGAAGAAAGGAATTCCAACAGAAAGCTTTGCTTTCTTAGAACCAGGCAACAATGCAATGTAGTGTTTTTCTTTATTTCTTAATGATATTTCGCTATTAAGTTTGATATCTGCCATCAAATCGCCAATGACTTTACATTTATATTTATATCTTTTAGGTATTAACTCTTTTACTTTTACATTCATAGCAGCAATTTCGTTGGTCCATTTAGGCCATCGCGAAACCCATTCAGCATATGTGATATTTAAATAACCTAATCTTTTAGCTAATAAAATGCTCCAAAATTGATCCCCACCAAGGAAAATAACTACCCCTTTTTTTGGCCAATTAGCAAAAGAATGTGGCTTTATTAATAATTTCCAAAAACTTTTGGATTTTGTAATTAATTCGAATTTATTCCATGAATTTGCAACTAAAAATTCTTTACCAGTGGCATTTGGGCAAGGAACAAGGACTAACCTAAGAGTGAAATCTTGTTTATCTTCATCACATAGTGATTTATTTATTTTGTTAAGCTCATCCACTACAGGATTTACCCATGTAGTTAATTCACCAGGACCATTGGAAATTATAACTACTGCAACTGATTTTTTTTTCATTGCAGTTAAACCAGAATACATTAAATGCGGACGGCGAGACTTGAACTCGCAAGGCCGAAGCCACACGCTCCTTAGACGTGCGCGTCTACCAATTCCGCCACGTCCGCAAAGGGTTTTCAGCAACCGGGGGATACCTAAACCTTAAAAATATCATACATTATTGGCTGAAATAAGCATGTAGTTCGAAAAGAGTTTTTTTGAATATGATGAATAATTTTTCTATTGCATAAAACAAATATTTATACATATATAACGTTTTAGGTTGTATTGTAAAAAATGTCCTCTGATCACTAAAAAATTTTGTTGAATACTTTGGCAAATAATTTTTTATTTTAAGTCATTTCATTTCTTCAATTTTATTTTCATAATGGTTGAAAAAGTTTTAATTGCTAATCGTGGAGAAATAGCTTTACGAATTGTCAGAAGTTGTAGAGAACTAGGTATTGCAACCGTTGCAGTTTTTAGCACTGTAGATAAAAAAGCATTGCATGTTCAGCTTGCTGATGAGGCGGTTTGCGTCGGAGATTCATTAAGTAATAAGAGTTATTTAAATATTCCAAATATACTTGCTGCTGCTACATCGAGAGGAGTTGATGCTATTCATCCTGGTTATGGATTTCTTGCGGAAAATGATAAATTTGCTGAGATGTGTAACGATCACGGCATAGTTTTTATTGGCCCATCTCCTAAAGCTATTAGATCTATGGGAGATAAATCTACAGCTAAAGAAACTATGGAAGCAGTTGGAGTTCCAACAGTACCTGGTAGTAAAGGCTTGTTATCAAATGTTGATGAGGCTTATAAATTGGCAGATGATATTGGCTATCCGGTAATTATTAAAGCGACTGCTGGAGGAGGTGGAAGAGGTATGAGGTTGGTTGAAAACTCTGATAATCTAGAAAAAATGTTTAAAGCAGCTCAAGGCGAAGCAGAAGCAGCTTTTGGTAATGATGGTTTATATATGGAGAAATTTATAAAGAAGCCAAGACATGTAGAAATTCAAATTTTGGCCGACAGGTCGGGTAATGTTGTTCATTTAGGAGAGCGAGATTGTTCAGTTCAAAGAAGACATCAGAAGTTACTAGAGGAGTCTCCTAGTCCTGCAATTAATACTGAGCTAAGAAAAAAAATGGGGAACGCAGCTATTGCTGCTGCAAAAAGTATCGGCTACGAAGGGGCGGGGACAGTTGAATTTTTAGTTGATGATGATGATAATTTTTATTTTATGGAGATGAATACTAGGATTCAAGTTGAACATCCTGTTACTGAAATGGTTACAGGAGTTGATTTAATAGCTGAGCAAATTAAAATCGCAAGCGGAGCAAACTTGGAATTTAATCAGGATGATATCCATTTAAACGGTCATGCCATTGAATGTAGAATCAATGCTGAAGATCCTTCTCACAATTTCCGACCATCACCTGGAAAAATAACTGGGTGGCTTCCTCCTGGTGGCCCTGGTGTAAGGGTGGATAGTCATGTTTATACAGGCTATGAAATACCTCCTTTCTATGACTCATTAATTGGTAAATTAATAGTCTGGGGAAAAGATCGTAATACTGCAATTAAACGTATGAATAGGGCTTTAAATGAATGTGCAGTAACTGGTATTCCTACAACAATTAACTTTCATCTAACCTTACTGAATAAATCTAAATTTAAGCAGGGTAAGATACATACTAAATATGTAGAAGAAGAATTATTGCCAAATTACTGAGAAATAATTAAATGATTTCTATGAAATATGTGTATGCAATGCAAGTTTTATAAGCCCTTGCTGACCGACTAAAATTTCTCTTAAAAAGCTTATAACTCCGATCCAAATTACGGGTCCAACATCAACGCCTCCAATAGGAGGAATTAGTTTTCTTGTTAAATTAAGAATAGAGCTTGATGGTATTGAAACTAATAACCATAAACCTTTACTTAAATCAATTTTTGGGTACCAAGTAAGTATTAATCTTATTAGAAAAACTATAGTTAGATATGAAAGAGAAATTCCTAAACTAATATCTAAAATTTGAAGAGAGTTTACAAGCAAGGAAATCACAATTATTTAATTCATCTTAATAAATAACCCATTGAAACGTATTTAATTCGTATTATAAATTGAGAATTTAATATTTAAAAAGTGTTTCAAATCTCAAATTTATTACTAGCCGCAGATTTTTCTGCTGAAGTTGCAAATAATTCCGCAGTTGGAATGATAGGTAGTTTTATTGCCGCTGCCTTACTTATCGTTATTCCAGCCACTGCATTTTTGATTTTTGTCAGCCAGAAAGATTCCCTCGATCGTACTTCTACTGGAAGACGCTAGTTTTTGTAGAAGTTTTAAGTACACTATATATAGGGGATATAAGTAACCCTTTAAAAAATAAATTTTTGGAGAAAGAATGTGGTCAATGCTAGTCTCAATTGGGCCAGTATTGTTGGTATAGTTCTCGCGGTATGTGGAGGAGGCCTTTATTTTTTGAGGTCCTTTAAGCCTGCCTTGGCAAGGGATTATGATGTTTTCTTCGCAGCAATTGGACTTTTGTGCGGAGGAATATTATTTTTTCAAGGCTGGAGGTTAGATCCTATCCTTCAGTTTGGTCAGTTTTTATTAGCAGGAACTACAGTTTTTTTCGCATATGAAAGTGTGCGATTGAGGGGAGTTGCTACTGATCAAGCTAGAAGGTCATCTTATTTTGATGATGATCCTATTTCTGATGTTCCCAGAAATTCTAGAGGCCGATTTAATGACGATTATGATAGGTTTGAAGAATCTGAAAGACCATCCAGAAGATTTAAACCTCAAGAAGATGAATTTGAAGAAGACTATATGGAGGGGAGATCTCGTAGGAGGAATGTTTCAAGAGCTATACCCTCTGCTGCAGCAAGTAGAAGTAGGCCATCTACAAGGGAAATAAGTCAGTTTGAAAATGACGAACCTATAAGAAGGAGAAGACAGACTTCTGAAGATAGAAATAGTAAACAACCAGAAACAAATAACTTTGGTGAGAGAAGAAATTTATCTCGCGATGAAGTTAAAACAGGGTCAAGACCCAGAATGAATCGTACAGTTTCTAGACAAGATAATATCTCTCCTCCTGCTGATTCTTCTCCATTAAGAAAGAAACCTACTAGATCCCCTATTAGGCAGCAAACTTCAACAGCTCAAGTAGAAGATGCTTCATTTAAAGATGCTAATCAAGCCAAAAAACCACGTGAGACTCGTAGAGTAAGCTCTTCAGCTAGATCAAGTTCAAAAAATCAAAATAGTAGATATAACGTTGGAACAAACAAGAAGAAACCTAGAGATAACAGTTCTAGATTTGATGATTAATTATAAGATTCCTGCCCATTTTAAAAACGATTGTTTACTAAATAATTCAATCAATATTATTGCAAGGAAGCCAATCATTGCAAATCTTCCATTAGTTATTTCAGAATAACTACTCCATCCAAATTTATATTCATCTTTAATTTCTATAGATTTTTCATCTAATTTATTGTCTTCAATTTGTTCATTGATCTGATTCGGATCTTTTTGCTCTTCTATAAAACTCTCATTCTCTAAATTAGTGACTTCTGAGTTAGTTTGTTCTTCTTTAGAATTCATTTTTTTTGTTAATCCTTAAAATTATACTTATCAGAAGTCAATAATTTCCAGTCTCCTTGTCCATTTAATTCTAAAATATTCTCGTGAAAATCTTTTAAGCTAGGTCTATGTCCAACACTAATAAGAGAAAGTTCTCGTTCCTTTAGTAAACTATATAGTTTTTTTTCAGTGTTAATATCTAAAGCACTTGTTGCTTCATCAAGTACTGCAAATCTTGGAGAATTTAGTAAGAGTCTTGCAAAAGCCAATCTTTGTTGCTCGCCTAGGGAAAGAATTCGTGGCCAATCTTGTTTGATATCAAGATTAGGATACCGATCCACTAAGGTTTTTAAATTTACTTCATGAAGTACAGAAGTAAGATGTTCATCACTAAATTTCTTAACTTCTGTGGGATAACATAATTGTTCCCTTAAAGAACCAAGTAACATATATGGTTTTTGAGGTATGAATAATAATTCCCCAATTTTTGGTTTTTTAATTACTCCCTGATCGGGTTCCCATAAACCACTAATCATTCTTAGTAAAGATGTTTTTCCGCACCCAGATGGTCCTACAACCAAAAGTGATTGATTATTGTCGATGCTTAAATTTAAATTTTTAATTATTGTTTTATTTGATCCTGGTGGGCAAAGGTCAGCATTATTAATAAGAATTGAGGGGTAATCTGAAATAACGTTTTGATTGCTTGTTGGGTTGGTTTGACTAATGGATTCAACTTTTGATTGGAATCCTTCTAATCTGCCAATACCAGCAGTAAATTTTGCAAGTTCTTCGATTTGATTAACAATGAAAAATAACGAACCTTCAACCATTCCAAATGCAAAGCTTGCCTGAATAAAGCGTCCATAATCAATATCACCTTTAAAGTAAGGGATTGCCATTATTAAATATGGAAAGAAATTTCCAGCATAATTAATGGATCTTCTCATGACGTCTATTATTACTCTCCATATAATCAGTAAATTAAAGTTTCTCACCACTTCTCCTAAGCGTCTTTCAGTTTCACTTCGCTCAGGATTCTCCCCAGAGTAAAAGGCTATTGATTCAGCATTATCTCTAATATGTACTAAGCCATATCGAAAATCTGCTTCATATCTGAGTTGATCAAAGTCAATCTTTACAAGATTTTTTCCAGCAATTAAAAGGATAGAAGTTGCAAATGCAGCGTAACCAAATAAAGAAAAAGTAAGTGTTGTACTAATACTCCATAAAATAAGAATATTAAGTGAAAATGTTAGTAGGGCATCAAAAATACCTAATGTGAAAGAGAGACTTTGCCCGGTAAAAGCTCGGGTATCATCTGTGATTCTTTGATCAGGATTATCTACATCGGTTTGTTCTTCATCATTGGGATTTAATTGGTAATAAGCTTTATTAGTCATATAATCTTTGACTAAACTTTTTGAAAGCCATTCTCTCCAAATTATTCCTAACTTATATGTAAAAAATATTTGGGAAACACGTATTGGTAGAGCCACAGCGAAACAACAAGCGTAAATCCCCAATATCCGATAAAACCCATCTTCTTGTTTTTCTACTAAAGCATTTGTTAAATCTCTTGCAATGAATCCAATACCTGCGTTTATTCCGTTTACAGCTAAAAGCATTAATACAATTATCGCAAGGAATAACCAATGTAACCATCTACGGTTTTTTAATTGACGTCTTAAGCTAAAAAAGCTCCCTGATCCAATTAGAAATAAGGCAGAGAAAAGCAATCCCCAGCTACCAGCCCAAATTGAATTGACAGTACTTACTACACCTCCGAAATACTTTTCAAGAAAAATTGGTTGAAAGCTTTCAAAAAAACTGATTATTCCTGTAAGACCAACAAGTACTACTCCACCAACACAAAATAAAAGAGAAATCAAAAGCCATATGAATTGAAATCCATTACATTGATCTATGGGAAGAAAAAATGGCTGAGATAGCTTCCTTAATTTTTGTAATTGGTACAGTATTTTGGATTTATTATTAACTGCTTTATTCATTACTCGACTAGTGTTATGAAATAAATTATAACTTTTAGCAGTCTATTGACCAAAGCCAATAAATGAAAGTGCCCAGTCAGGTAAATTCAAGTAATTCAAGATTGTTGCATCAAATTCATGAACTTTTGGAAAAGATTTATCTAATGCCCACCATAGTAGAAAAGGTAAATTAAATAAAATTTGTAATTGCCATTTATAAGTTAAAACGTTCCAAATTTTTATTAACTTAGTTTTGAGTGAATCATCTAGCTCTTCCCAATTTTTTGAAATTAAATTGAATAAATTTTTAGATTCTGTATTTAAGGACTCTGGAGTATTCATTTTGTTTTTATTTATTTATAACCCATTAATATTTCTTTCGAGAGTTTTAACCTGGGGGCCAATTCATTTTTCTTCCAGATAAAAAATGAATATGTAAATGAAAAACTGTTTGTCCCGATTCTGCTCCAGTATTAATTACTGTTCTCCAATTAGTTAAATTTTTTGATTTAGCTATTTTGCTACCAACAAAAAGTAAATGCCCTAATAAATTTGCATCTTCTTCAATACAATCTAATAAACTAATAATTGGCTTTTTTGGAATCACTAAAAAATGTACTGGTGCTTGCGCTTGGATATCATTAAACGCAATACAAAACTCATCTTCATAAAGCTTATCGCAGGGTATTTCTTCATTAATTATTTTTTGAAATATTGTAGTTTCAGTCATTAGATTAATTAATAGAAATTACGTCTTTTTCGTTAAACCCTTCCTTTATAAGTTCTTTGTTCAAATCATCTTTTGATGTAACTCTATCAACAAATAATATTCCGTTTAAGTGATCCATTTCGTGTTGAATACACCTCGCCAGAAGTCCATCTGCTTTCATTTTACGTGGTCTTCCCATTTCATCTCTAAATTTTAATTTTATAGTTGATGGTCTTACTACATTCAAATAGACGCCAGGTATACTCAAGCAGCCTTCTTCGTATGAATTAAGGGTTGTTCCAAAGTCTGTAATTTCTGGATTGATTAATATTAAAGGTTCTGCTGCTGAATCTTCAAAATTTACATCTATGACAAGAAGCTCTTTGTTGATACCAATTTGAGGTGCGGCAAGTCCAATTCCTTTAGCTGCATACATGCTTTGAAGCATTTCTCTAGCAAGTTTTCTAATCGATTCGTCAACCTTAGTTATTCTTTTGGAATTTTGTCTTAATACATCATCACCAAGTTTATAAATGTCTAGAGATGGCTTACCTGTTTGTTCTTTTGCAATTTTTTCTGAGCTTCCATTTGTTCTTGACTTTTTTGCAAGTTGTGAAAAATGGTTTGCCACGTTAAAAAAGTTTTTAATTAAGAGTTTAGCTATAAAAATACTAGCACTTTAATTTACTTTCTTTATATTTTTTTAAATGAGTAATGATGATAAGTTAAAAGTTAGGCAAACTGAATCTAAAAAAAATGCTTTCAAGGAATTAACTATTATTAGGGATACCATTTTTTGGATTGATGTTGTTGGTGAAGGTCAAAATGAAAATGCCATTTTTGCAAGACCATTTAATGTCAAAGAAGCTATTCCCCAGCAATTAACAAGTAAAAAATATAATATTAAAAATAATTTTCATGGATATGGTGGTAAATCTTATAAATGTATAAATTTTAAAAATAATTTTTATTTGATATGGATAGATCAGATTACCAAGGCAGTATGGTTTCAAATTTTTAAAGAGGCAGCGTCAACTTATAGAAGCCAAAATAAATATCTCGTTTCAGTTCAAGAACCTAATCAACTATCTAAATCAATTGATGGAAATTTTGATTCTTCATTTGTCATTTCTGAAAAAAATTTATTGTATGGAATTTGCGAAATAAATAATAGAGATTATTTATTTTCTTTAAATTTAAAAAAAACTAAACAAGATATTCATCGAATAAAAAAATTTAAAAATTTTGCTGGAGAATTATCTTCTAATACATCTGCTAACTTACTTTCTTGGATAGAGTGGGATTCTCCATATATGCCCTGGGAGAAAAATGAGCTGTTTTTTGCTCAAATAGATCAAGATGGTGAGATACAAAAAATAAAAAAATTCTCAAATAAGCTGATAAATTCCCAAAAAAACGTTTCTTTTTTTCAACCCTATTGGATAAGTGAAACACTTTTAGTATGTTCTGAAGATAGTTCTGGATGGTGGAACTTATTGTTTTTAGATGTTAGTGAAATTGAGAATATTTTTATTAAGAAAAGAGTAGAGAGAAATTTGATTGAATATGGAGCACCACAATGGGTCACTGGAATAACATTTTTTTCAGGGAATAAAAAAAATTTATTTTGTGTAGCAAAAAAAGAAAATAGTTTAATAGTGGAACAATATAAAGATCTTGAATTTGTTAAAGAATTTTCTACTCCTTTTACCTCAATAAGTGATTTCAGTGTTTTTCGGAAAAAAGTTCTTTTAAAAGGTTATGGATCTGATTTTTTGGGAATTGTATTTGAAATTGATTTTGCAAAAAAAGTTTTATCAAATTTTTCTGAGCAGATATTTTTTGATCATATAAAAGATTGTTCAAAACCTGAAACATTTTGGTTTAAAGGTTTTGAAGATAAATCAACTCATTGTTTTCTTTATAGACCGCTTGTTGAAAATTTTAGAAAGCCACCGCTCCTTGTTAGAGCACATAGCGGACCAACTTCATGTTTTGATGGATCATATAATTCTGAAGTTCAATATTGGACGTCGAAGGGATTTTTTGTTGCTGAAGTCAATTATGGAGGATCATCAGGATTTGGCAAAGCATATAGAGAGAGGTTGAATTATAAATGGGGTATTGTTGATTCTTATGATTGCAAAGCACTAGCTCTTGAATTGATTAAATCAAATCAAGTTGATAGTGAAAAAGTAGTAATTTTTGGGAATAGTGCTGGTGGGTTAACTGCCCTGAATTGTTTATTATATGGGTCTATTTTTACAGCAGCAATTTGTAAATATCCTGTTATTGATTTGAAGGATATGCATTACAACACTCATAGGTTTGAAAAAGATTATTTAAATTCTTTGGTAGGAAATTATGCAAAAAATCATGATGATTATATAAATAGATCACCGATAAATCATATTAACAAAATAAAAAAACCTATCTTATTGTTTCATGGAAAAAAAGATACAGTTATTTCTTATAAACAAACTTTAAAAATTCAAGAAATTTTGATTCAGAATAATAAATATTCAGAAGTTATTTTTTTTGATAATGAAGGGCATGGTTTTAGAAATATTGAAAATAAAGAAGTAGTAATGCAAAAATCTCAGGAATTTTTAAAAAATGCTTTGAATATTTAAGAATTGATTTTTAGAAAATCAATAGTATCTTTTAATTTTTCTATAAACATATCAATTTCTTCCTTATTGGTTGTGAAATTCATGCTGATTCTAGCTGTTGATTTAATTCCAATGTATCTGTGAAGAGGTTGACAGCAATGGTGACCACTTCTGATGCAAATTCCTTTTGAATCAAGAATTTCAGCAATATCATTTGAATGTATATTTTTTATATAAAAGGTGGCAAGTGAGGCTCTGTCTGGATCTATCTCCGGCGATGGACCTATGATTTCAATATTTTCTATTTGATTTAATTTTTCAAATAAATATTTAGTAATAGTCTTTTCATATTCATGAATTTCATTCAATCCAATATTGTTAATATAATTAATTGCTTCTGCAAGACCTATTGCTTCTGCAATGGCTGGAGTTCCAGCTTCAAATTTGTGTGGTAGCTCTGCCCAAGTACTTGTCTCTTCAAAAACATCTTGAATCATTTCGCCACCTCCAAAGAGAGGAGGAATTTTTTCTAGGATTTCTTTTCTTGACCAGAGGAAACCAATACCTGTAGGACCGCATAGTTTATGTCCTGATCCAGCTAAAAAATCTATATTAAGATCAATCACATCCAGTTTTTGATGAGCCAAACTTTGGCATGCATCTATTAACACTAAAGAACCTTTTTGTTTAGCTAATTTAGTTATTTCTTTGATTGGATTACAGCAACCTAGAGTATTACTAACATGTACTAGGCTAACAAGTTTAGTTCTAGATGTTAGTTTTGATTTAAAGTCGTCTATATCTAATTTCCCATCTTTATCTATACCTATAAATTTTAATTTGCATTTATTTTTTGCTGCAACCATTTGCCATGGAACAATATTGCTATGATGCTCCATTATTGATAAGAGAATTTCATCGTTTTCTTTTAATGAAGATTCGCCCCATGATCTAGCTGCTAGATTGATTGCCTCAGTAGCATTTCTTGTGAAAATAATTTCTTTTGCTGAATTCGCTTTTATATATTTGCTAATTAAATATCGTGCATTTTCAAATTCTTCTGTTGCTTTAGCACTTAATTGATGTGCCCCTCTATGTACATTGGCATTAAAGTTTTTGTAATATTCATCAATTTTTTTTAAGACTTGTATTGGTTTTTGTGTGGTTGCAGCATGGTCTAAATAAATAATTTGCTCATTACTTTTTAAGTTCTTATTTAAAAGAGGAAAGTCTTTCTTCGTTATTTCAGGAAAATTTTGAATCGTTTCCATTAATTCTCATTTAAAAGTTTATCAAGCAAATCCCATCTATCTTTTGAAATGGGAATAAATGAAATTATTTCTTGAAAGTAAGAACTTAATTGTAGTTTACTTGCTTCTGTTAATGTGATCCCTCTTGTTCGCATATAAAAAAGTTCTTCTTCATTTAGTTGCGAAATTGTAGCTCCATGTTTGCATTTGACATCATCAGCAATTATTTCTAATTGAGGTTTGGTATCTATTTGTGCGAGATTTGATAAAAGTAAATTTCTGCTTAATTGGGAAGCATCAGTTCTCTGGGCAATTTTCGGAACTATTATTGAACCTTCAAATATTGCATGTGATTTATCATCAGCAAGTGATTTATTAATTTGATCTAGAAATCCATTTGGGCCATTAAATTCTATTTTTGTATAGGTTGAAATTTGCTCATCTTTTTTTGTTATTTGCATACCTTTGATATTTGTTTTAGCGTTTCCCGCAGATTGTTTAATACTAATTTCAAATCTCGCGTAATTGAATTTGAAATGTAAAGATCCTAAGTTGTATGCACTATTTTTTTGTTGAATTACATTGAGAGAATTTAATAGATTGGATCTGTTTTCACCGTAAGAAACAACACCATGATTTACGGAACTATTTTCTTTCAAGCAAAAGAAAGTTGATTGAGATAATGAAGAGTTTTCTTTACCAAGATTTACTTGTAATAATTCAACATCACAATTCTTTTCTAAAAATATTACGAGGGTTTTTGCGTTTAAAGAATTACTTGATGCGTGACTAAAAATTTCAATAGGAGGAATTTTTGATCCATTTATTTTTAATCCCAAAATATTATTTTTACAACTTAAAGACAGATTTAGTAGGTCACTCCAATTTTCGTTTTGCTTAAAAAAAGATATCTGTTCCTTGATATATTTTTGTAATTCATCCTCACTTAATTGCTGTATTGAATAATTTTTCTCTATTAATTTAATTTGGCAATTCTCACCAATTATTAATCTAATAGTACTTTGAGAATTTTTCGGATATGGTATATCAAATTTTGAATCTTTTTCATTAACTGAGTAATCTAAAAAGTTTGACAATTTTGATTTATTTGAAAGTCTCCATAGTTCACTTTTAGGATTAGGGAGAGGGCTTGATTGTAATTTATGAAGACAGATTTTTTGTATTTCTGTTAGGTTATCATCCGATTTATTAGTTTTTATTTTTTCAATAATTTCCATTTGTTTAGGTCTCTTTTATAAAGTTATCAGTCCATTCATACCCTTTTTCCTCAAGCTCTAGAGCAAGATCACTCTCACCAGTTTTTATGATTTGTCCGTCTGACATAACATGGACATAATTTGGTTTAATTTCATCTAATAATCTTTGATAGTGGGTAATAAGTATAATTCCAGTTTGTGCATTAGATATTTTTTTAATTCCTGATGCCACTATTCTTAGAGCATCGATATCTAGACCAGAATCGGTCTCATCTAATATTGCTATCTTGGGCTCAAGTAAAGCCATTTGCAGAATCTCATTTCTTTTTTTTTCACCTCCGGAAAAGCCTTGATTTACACTCCTTGATAGGAATGCGTGATCCATTTTCACAATTTCTAACTTTTCTTTAACTAATTCTTCAAAATCAAAAGTATCCAATTCTTCTTTGTTGAGGAATTTCCTTCTAGCATTAGTTGAAACTCTAAGAAACTCAAGATTACTTACACCTGGAATCTCAATTGGATATTGAAAACCAAGAAAAATTCCTGATTGAGATCTCTCTTCAGGTTCTAGAGAGTTGATGTTTTCACCTAAAAATTTTATGTCGCCATTTGTAATATTATACGAGGGATGTCCTGCAATGATTTTCGAAAGAGTACTTTTGCCACATCCATTTCTTCCCATAATGGCATGGATTTCTCCAGGATAGACAGTAAGTGAAACCCCTTTTAAAATTGGAAGATTATCAGTAGATGCAGAGAGATTTTCAACTTCTAAAATTGGATCTGATTCTTTCATTTTACTTTGCATTTCAGTTTAGAAATTGATTAATTAACCTACTGATCCCTCTAGTTTAAGTGCCAGTAACTTATCTGCTTCAGCAGCAAATTCCATAGGTAATTGATTAAATACATCTCTGCAAAAACCGCTGACCATCATAGATACTGCCTCCTCAAATTCTATACCTCTGCTTTGGAGATAAAAAAGTTGGTCTTCTGAGATTCTACATGTGCTTGCTTCATGCTCAATTTCAGAATTGGGTTGTTGAGATTTGATGTAAGGGAATGTATTTGCAGAAGCTTGATCCCCTATTAACATTGAATCACATTGACTGTAATTTCTTGATCCTGTAGCTTTTGTTCCCATTTTGACAAGACCTCTATAGCTATTTTTTGAGTTACCTGCACTAATACCTTTGCTAACAATAGTTGATTTGGTCTTAGGACCAATATGGATCATTTTTGTGCCGGTATCTGCTTGCTGAAGATTATTGGTGAGAGCCACTGAATAAAATTCTCCTACAGATTCTTCCCCTAAAAGAAGACAGCTAGGATATTTCCATGTAATTGCAGACCCTGTTTCAACTTGAGACCAGCTAATTTTACTTCTCTTACCTAAACATTTTCCTCTCTTGGTGACAAAATTAAAAATTCCGCCAATACCTTCTTCATCACCAGCATACCAATTTTGCACTGTTGAATATTTTATTGAGGCGTCGTCTAATGCTATAAGCTCTACAACTGCTGCATGTAGGGTATTTGTATCAAACATTGGAGCTGTACAACCTTCTAGATAACTTACAGAACTTGATTCTTCAGCAATGATTAGTGTTCTTTCGAATTGTCCTGAATCTCCACTATTAATTCTGAAGTAGGAAGATAGATCCATAGGGCAGGTAACACCTTTTGGGATATAAACAAAAGAACCATCACTAAAAACTGCAGAATTTAGTGCTGCAAAATAATTATCACTAGCTGGAACTACTGTACCTAAATATTTTTCAATCAAATCCGCGTGATTTTTTACTGCTTCACTAATTGAGCAAAATATAACTCCATGTTCAGCAAGTTCTTCTCTAAAAGTTGTGGCTATAGAAACACTATCAAAGACAGCATCTACTGCTACATTTGTGAGTTTTTTTTGCTCCGTGAGGGGTATTCCTAATTTGTCAAAAGTCTCAAGAAGTTTGGGATCAACTTCATCTAAGCTAGAAATTTTCTCTTTTTGCTTAGGAGCAGAGTAATAAATAATATCTTGATAATCAATTTTTTTATATCCTAATGCTGCCCAATCAGGCTCTTTCATTTTTTGCCATTTTTTAAAGGCTTTTAATCTAAAATCAAGAAGAAATTTTGGCTCTTCTTTTTTCTGTGAAATTAATTTTATGATATCTTCATTTAATCCCTTTTCTATTTTTTCAGTTTCAATATCAGTAACGAAACCATATTTGTAAGGCTCTTTTACTACATCTTTAACTAAATTTTCGTTGACCATGTTATCAAAAATAACTTATTACAATTAGCTTTATATACTCTAACGAAAGATACCCCCAATATTGAGTTTTTTTCCTTTATTAAAACTAAAAATTAATGTCTAATCATCTTGATCCCTTGTCTAACCCATTAAACATAGAAACTATTCAAGAAATTGATAATCTTGATCTACCTATAATGCAGAAACATCATTTAAGAATACTCGCTCATTGCCTTCAGATTTTAAAAATTATCAATGTAGATAATAGTTTGGAATATCAAAATAAAAATCCCCTGAGAGAATGGTGTGATAACCAATCCAAAAAATTTGATGATAAAAAATTTAGTGATCTTTTTTATGAGCAGTTAGAATCCACTTCGAAAAAATTAAGTACTTTTTCAAAAAAAATAGGTAAAAGTATTGAGGATTTAGAGATAGATGATTTAGTACTTCTAGTTGAACAACGCTGAATTCTCTTTTATTTAACTGATCCCGAAGAAAAAATATATTTTTGTTGAGTCGTTAACAAATTCAGGTAATAAAATTTAAAAAAAAAGAAAATTAATTTACATTTCAAAAAGATCTGAAAATTAATTAATTTCTTTGATACCAACTGTTTTGAAGAGAAATATCAATTTTGAGAATTTTTTAGTAGTCAGAGGATCCTGACGACAGGCCAAAAAGACACACAATTCCTAAAAAAAAAGAACATACTGATCCCAAACAAAAACGGAGAATTTAAAGTGGCTGATGGGATCATGAATAAAGATCAATTACTCTCACTAACCCTCAGACAATTACGTCAAGAAGCAAGTAAATTATCGGTTCCGCTTTACAGTCGCAAAACAAAAGCTGTTTTAGTTGATTTAATACTTAAATATCAAGAAAAATCTACAAAAAAAACATATACCACTCCACCTGAATTAAAACCTGAATTAACTACTGAGTCCAATGCTTTCAACAGTAGTGAAGAAGTTAAAACAAATGTAGTTTTCTTACCCCGAGATCCAGATTGGGCTTATGTTTTTTGGCAAATTTCTGATGCAGATAGAGAAAAAGCACAATCTTTGGGAGCCAATAAATTATGTTTACGATTATTTGATGCATCTGGTTCTGAAGGAAGCAACTTGAATCAAGGAACACTAAGGGAGATAGCAGTTGATAGTTACAGTACTGAGTGGTACTTGCCAATCCCACTTGCAGATAGAGATTATAAAGTTGAATTAGGTTACAAATATGGTTTTAACTGGATGTCATTGGCATTTTCTTCGATAAGCCATGTTCCTGGGTCTCATCCTTCTGAGCAAATTCTTGATAAATTTGTACCTTTTAATTTAGATTCTACTTCTGAGTCAATCCCAGATATTTCTAATCCTGTTGTTTCAGAACAAAATGGTATGCATGAAAGGTTATACCAAGCAGCAACTAACATTCCTCTCAGAAGAAAAGTTGGTTCTGAAGAATTTATGGAAAATGTAAATTCAACAAACCTCAATGATAATCTTACAGACTCAGGTGCTGGTAAATGGTCATCAGGTTTAAATGATTCTGGAAGCGGAATTGTTAAAAATAGATCTTTTTGGCTCGTTGCTGATGCTGAATTAATTGTTTATGGAGCTACAGAGCCTTCTGCAAAACTGACAATAGGTGGAGAAGATGTACCTCTTGCTGCAGATGGTACTTTTAGAATTCAAGTTCCATTTAGAGACGGGACTCAAAAATATGATATTAAAGCTGTTGATGTATCTGGTGAGCAAGAAAAAAGTATATCAATGAAATTTGATAGAACTACACCACTTGACGATACTAATGAAAAAGATAATGCTGAGACTGAATGGTTTTAATAAATTAAATTAATGCTGAAAAAAATTGTAGCTTTTACTCCATTGTTTGGGGCATTAACGTTTCCACTAATAGTTCCAATTACAATTTCTAAATTTGGTGTTAACTATGGAATTCTTAGTGCATTATTAATTTCTTCATTATGGTTTATCGCTATGTTAAGAACTTCCGAAATGCCTCATTAATTTAGTTAGATTTTTGGAAGTTTCTTAAAAATATGAATCAAGTTAGTGTAATTAATATCAATTCTCCTTTTCTAGATCAAAAACCAGGTACCTCTGGATTAAGAAAAAGTACTTTAAAGTTTCAGGAAGAACATTATCTAGAAGTTTTTATTGAAGCAATCTTACAATCATTAGAAGATTTAAAAGGTTCAACATTAGTAGTTGGTGGTGATGGCAGATATGGCAATATTGAAGCAATAGAAAAAATTGTCCAAATATGCATTGCTCATAAAGTTCAAAAGGTTATTGTTCCAAAATACGGTTTATTATCTACTCCTGCGACATCACATTTAATTAGAAAAGAAAACGCTATTGGTGGAATTATTCTTTCTGCAAGCCATAATCCTGGTGGGATTGATGGCGACTTTGGAGTGAAATTGAATATCTCTAATGGTGGCCCAGCTCCTGAGATAATTACTAATAAGATTTTCAAGGCTTCACAATTACTAACTAGTTATAAAATTTGTAAAATTCAATTACCTGATTTTAGTGAATATGGAACTTATCCTTACGACGAAACTACCTTAGAAATTATTGATGGATTAACAGATTATTCTAATTTGATGGAGAAAATTTTTGATTTTGATCAAATTAGTGATTTTTTAAAAAAAGACTTCTCGTTAATCTTTGATGCAATGAATGCGGTTACAGGCCCATATGCAAAAAATATTTTTGTTGAAAAAATGGGTCTTGCACATGATTGTGTCATGAATGGTAACCCGTTAAAAGATTTTGGAGGTTTACATCCTGATCCTAATCTTACTTATGCATCCCACTTGGCTGATTTGTTATTAAATAAAAAATCTTATAGTTTTGGTGCTGCATGCGATGGAGATGGAGATAGGAATATGATTTTAGGAAGTGGATGTTTTGTAAATCCTAGTGATAGCCTTGCAGTTATCACTGCTAACACAAAATGTGTCCCTGGTTATAAAGATGGTATTACAGGTGTGGCACGATCCATGCCAACCAGCTCAGCGGTTGATAATGTTGCTCGAGCATTAAATATACCTTGTTTCGAGACACCTACTGGCTGGAAGTTTTTTGGAAATCTTTTAGATTCTAATTTAATTACTTTATGTGGAGAAGAAAGTTTCGGAACAGGTAGTAATCATGTGAGAGAGAAAGATGGACTATGGGCAGTTTTGTATTGGTTACAAGTTTTAGCTGAGAAAAAATGTTCGGTAAGTGATTTGATGCAGAATCATTGGAAACAATTTGGTAGGAATTATTATTCAAGACATGATTATGAGGCAATTCCCTCAAATATTGCTAATCAAATCTTTGGTAATCTAACTTCTATGCTCGAAAATTTAAAAGGAAATAGTTTTGCTGGCCATTTAGTTAAAGTTGCAGATAACTTTTCATATTTAGATCCCGTTGATAATTCCATAAGTGAAAATCAAGGTTTAAGATTGGTCCTTGATGATAATTCTCGAGTAATTGTGCGCCTTTCTGGAACTGGAACTAAGGGTGCAACATTAAGACTTTACTTTGAGAAATTTTTCGATCCTCAACAGAATCTTTCGTTAAATCCTCAGATCGCTTTGAAACCTCTAATAGATGATTTAGATGCTTTATTGAACATTTCAAAACTTACTCAAATGGAAACTCCTACAGTAATTACATAGAATTGAAAGTAATGATTTTTTGATTTTATTTATATGCATTCAGAAAATTTATTTACTAATTATTCTCAAATAGAAAATAATGCACCTTTGGCAGATAAATTAAGACCAAAGAATTTGGAAGATTTTTTTGGTCAACAACCAATCCTGAATGAGAATTCGCTTTTAAGAAGTGCAATATTAAACGATAAGATTAGTAATTTTATTTTTTCTGGCCCTCCTGGTGTTGGAAAAACTACTCTAATTGAAATTATTTCTTTTAATACGCGGTCAAAATTAATTAAGTTAAATGCAGTATTATCAAGTGTTAAAGAATTAAGAAATGAAATCGCTAATGCAAAAGATAGATTAATAAATTCAAAAAGAAAAACAATTTTATTTATCGATGAGGTTCATAGATTTACAGCAGTTCAGCAAGATGCTTTATTACCTTCAATAGAAAATGGAACTATAACTTTTATTGGTGCTACAACTGAAAACCCTTTCTTTGCTGTTAATAAAGCGCTTGTTAGCAGGTCTCGTATTTTTACATTACTTCCTTTGGCAGAAAATGATTTGCAGAAAATAATACAAAAAGTCATTACTCACTATTCAAAACAAAAAGATTCAAAAAAGGTTTATTTAACTCAAGATGCTATAAGTCATTTAATTAAATTTTCTGGCGGAGATGCAAGGACATTAATCAATGCGCTAGAGATGGCCATAGAAACAACTGCTGAAAATGATGCTAAAGAAATCAACATTAATCTCTCAATAGCAGAGGATGCAATTCAAAAGAAAAATATTGTTTACGATAAAAATGGTCAAAATCATTACGATGTAATAAGTGCCTTTATCAAGTCCATAAGAGGTTCTGATCCAGATGCAACTTTATTCTGGCTTGCGAATATGCTGGAGGCTGGTGAAGATCCTAATTTTATTTTTAGAAGACTACTTATATCTGCCAGTGAAGATATTGGAATAGCTGATCCTAATGCCATAGTAGTTGTACAATCCTGTTGTGATGCTTTTGATAGAGTTGGTTTTCCAGAAGGATTATATTTTTTAACGCAGGCTTCTTTATATTTAGCTATGTCTCCAAAAAGTAATAGTACGAAAAGTATTTTTAAAGCAATTGAAACAATCAAATCTACCAATGCTTTTGATGTTCCACTTCATTTAAAAAATAATTCTAATAGTTATGTCAATCCTCATAATTATCCAGGTAATTGGGTCGCACAAGAATATCTTCCTAAATCTTTAAGAGGTTTAAAAATATGGGAACCAAATAATAATGGATGGGAAAAAACTCAATATGAAGAACTGCTTAGAAGAAAAGAAAACTAAAAATTTTTCGAACAACAAATAATCTCAGGATTAAAAGAAGTTTTTTCTTCGTAGGCTAAAGCGATAGTCCAATTATGGAAGTTAATCTGTGAATAATTTAAATGTATATTTTTCTTCTTATGAATTAACTCTTTTGGCTTTTCAAAAAATTGCCAATGGTTAATGTCTTTAGCTAATTTTCCATGATCCCATTTTATAGCCGCTTCAACAGCACACCATTGATTTAATATCATATTTTTTGTTAAATAATTATTATGGTTTGATTTATTGGTATGAAAAAAATATTTTTCTGCAAATTTTATATGGTTAAAATCTCTATCTGTTCTCTCAATATCAATCCCTATTTTGCTTTTATGCCAGACTATAGTAATGGCATCTTTACAATGACTTAAACTGATATTTCCCATGCCAGAGGGTAAACTTGGAGGTTCTCCAGGATGAGCATTAATTGGAATTTCTAGGGGGTCTAAATCAAAAAGTGTTGAAAGTGATTGTCGCAAATAAGCTCTTGTTTCTAAAAAAATCTTTGATCTTGAATTTGTTAGGTTTTTTGCAGTTTTAATTTCTTCTACAGTTGCGACATCTTGCACACCTTTAATCTCATAAAACCAAATTTTTGGTATTTTATATTCATACTCATTTAATAATTTCAATGGCTCTTAAGGTTGGCGACAAAGCACCAGAATTTAAATTAAAAGATTCTTTTGAGAAAGAAGTTTCTCTTAGTGATTTTAAAGGTAAAAGAATAATACTATATTTTTATCCAAAAGATAATACTCCAGGATGTACTAAAGAAGCATGTAATTTTAAAGAGAATTGGGATTTACTCCAAAAAAATAATATTGTTGTGCTTGGTATTAGTAAAGATAATGCATCCTCTCATCAGAAGTTTATAGAAAAATTTAATTTACCTTTTATTCTTTTAACTGATCCTGAACCTTTCAAAGTTTCTTCTGATTACGATAGCTATGGACTGAAAAAATTCATGGGAAAAGAATATATGGGAATGATGAGAAATACTTTTTTAATTGATACTGAAGGTAACATCGAAAAAATTTACTTAAAGGTAAAAGCAGCAATAATGGCTGATCATATAATTGCAGACCTTGGGTTAAGCTAATTTTTTATGGACAGGTGGTGAATAATCATCCCCTCCATAACTAAATTAGGAGCATTGATAATATTTTCTTTTTGAGTCTTTAGAGATTTTGTGAGTAATTGAGAGTCTCCTCCACAGATTATTAAAATATCCTTTTCGGGATTAAATAAACTATTAATCACGCCAGTAAGAGAGTTGATTACTCCTTTTAAGATTGCTTCTTCTGTATTAATTAAAAAATCTTTGATCGGAATATCATATTTTTTGGGAACTTTAAGATTTTTTGTATTTTGTTCCATTGATTTTAATTGTGTTAGAAAACCTGGAAGAAGTTGACCTCCAATAATAGATCCATTTGAATTCAATTTTGTTATTGATAATATTGTTCCAAAATCTGCAATTAGCAAATCTTTTTTGAAAGGGTTTTCAATAATTTTTAAAGCGGCAATACAGGCAAGAGCTCTATCAACTCCAAAATAATCAGGAAGATTTGATAATTGGATATCTTTAGTTTTTATTTCATTTTCTTTTTTCAGCAAAAAATTTGGTAGTTTTCCTACAGAAGCCCAAATTAATTGATCAAGATCTATATTTTCGGGAACTTTTTGCTCTTTTTTGGTATGGAAGAATTTAGATTGATTTTTAGAATATTTTGCCCAATGAAGCCTACTATTGCCTACTAATAAAAAATTTATATCTGAGACCATTGTTCTATGATCAATTTAATTATTAGTGTGTATTCCACATTCTTGTTTAATCCCCCCAAATCTTGTATCTCTGCCCTTTGTTTCAATACCATCGGGACTGCTTGAATGCCAATCTCCTACAGAAGAATAACCTTTGATAAAAAGTGGATGGGCAGGTAAATTATTCTCTTCCATATAATAAAAAATATCTTTATTTGTCCAATTTAATAAAGGTCTTAAAGAGAGTCTTTGACGAATTACGTCTATGAATTTCATTTTGTTTCTATTTTCTGTTTGACTTGATCTAACACCGCTTGCCCAGCAGAAAATATCATATTTTTTTAGACCATTTTCTAAAGGTTTTATCTTTCTCAATTCATGATACTTATCTAAATCACTCTCTTTTTTTGTTTCCCAAAGTTTTCCGTATTTGGCCTCCATTCTTGCTGGAGATAATTCACTTTGCAGAACTTCAACTTCTAAGGATAAATTATCAATAAGCTTTTCAGCGTAATGGTATGTTTCTGGAGGAAGGTAACCTGTATCTATCCAAAATATTTTGATTTTTTTTTGTAGACATAATTTACTGACCATATCTAAAAGGACTGATGACTGTATACCAAAACTTGTTGTAATAGCAAATTGATTATCAAACTTTTCATAACCCCATGTAAGCATTCCTTGAGGCTTCATATCTACTAGCTCTTGATTATATTTCCTCAAGTTAGTTTGAATATCTTTGTGGATTTTTTCAATCATTCTTCAGTTTGATTATGAGTTTAATTTTATTTCGCTCAATTTAAAAATTATTCGTATAGTTTAATAATACATTTACGCATAACAATATTTCTCTAATGAAATCAATACAAAAACCAATAGTAATAGTTGGAGCAGGTTTTGCAGGTATGACATTTGCTTTGAATTTAAAGAATCTTAATCCTTCTTTACCGATTCTTGTGGTTGATTCTGAAACTAACTTTATATTTAAACCTTTAATGTACGAAGTTTTAAGTAAAGAAATAAGAAGTTGGGAAGCCACCCCAAAATTTGCAAATATTTTTTCTGATGCGGGTATAACTTTTTTAAGAAATTGTTTAACCAAGATTTCCTTCAAAGAAAATATTCTTGAATTTAGTGACGATTTAAAATTAAGTTATCAGTATCTTGTTATCTGTACAGGATCTATTCCAAATAGTTTTTTAATAAAAGGTGTAGATGAAAATTGTTATTTTTTTAATGATGTTCACGATCTAAATAAATTAAATTCTTTTTTAAAAAAATCACAAGATACTGCGTTGCATAAAAAGTTATTCATAGTTGGAGGTGGTCCCTCTGGCATCGAGTTGGCATGCAAAATTAAAGATATATTTACAGACCAATTTGAAATTAATGTAATAGAAAAATCAAACGAAATCCTCAATAAAAACAAAATTTTTAATAGAGAACAAGCAGAGAAGGCATTAGAAAAAAGAAAAATCAACGTTCTTTTGAATTCCACAGTTAAAGAAGTCTCAGAAACTAAAATTAGTATTTCTAGTGAGGTTGGAATAACTTCTTTGGATAAAGATATTGTTATTTGGACTGCAGGTGTTAAACCTAATTTGTCTTACTTAGAAACTGATCAAATAACAAAAAAATTTGGACGAATTTTAGTTAATAATAATTTGCAAATAGAAAACCATAAAAACTGTTTTGCTATTGGCGATATTTCAGTTATTGAAGGAATGGAGGATTTACCCATAACTGCTCAGGTCGCTATGCAGGAAGGAAATCATCTGGCTAATAATTTAGAACTTTTAATTCAAGGAAAGGATCCTTTACCCTTTGAATTTAAAGACAATGGTGAAATGATTAGCTTAGGAATAGGCGAAGCTTCAATTTCTGGGCTTGGGGTTACTTTATCTGGGAAATTGGCTTTTGAGGCAAGAAGACTTATATATGCTTCCAAGTTGCCTGATATTACTGAAAGCTTAAAATCTGCATCTTCATGGATATTCCAAAAAAAATCTATTTTTAAAAAGTTTCTTAAAAAAGATAATTCCAATTAAACTTTTTTGAAATATTGTTTTTGGGTATATTGAGTTAAATAAGTTTCGTATGAATTTAATTGCAGTAGTTAGTAATAATTTTGATGCGTTTATAACGGTAGTTGTTTTAATAATGTCAATAATTTTGTTTATTAAAAATACTATTGCGCCAGAATTGACTGGTTTGTTATGTGTTGGAATATTTATAGCTACAGGGGTTCTTTCTCCTGAAAAAGCTTTAGCTGGATTTGGTAGCCCATCCTTAATTACCCTTATGGGTTTATTTGCAGTTTCTTCTGCATTATTTAAAAGTGGTGCTTTAGACAGAGTAAGAGAATTGATTTCTTCTGAAAGTATTAGAACTCCAAGGAAATTAATTTCTTTAATAGCTTTTTTGATTGCTCCAATATCTGGAATTGTACCTAATACTCCAGTAGTAGCATCTTTGTTACCTTTAATTGAAAGTTGGTGCGAGCGAAGAAATATATCACCATCAAAAGTTTTATTACCTCTTTCTTTTGCTACTTTACTCGGTGGAACTCTGACATTATTAGGTAGCTCAGTAAATCTTCTTGTAAGTGATATTAGTCAACAATTAGGTTATGGAGCTTTGGAATTATTTAGTTTGACTTCAATAGGAATTCCTGTGTGGCTTATAGGTACAACCTATATGATTCTAGTTTCTGACATGCTTTTGCCAGATAGAGGGAGAGATAAGGAGTTTATTAAAAATGGTGATATGAATATATATTTTACCGAAGTTACTATTCCCTCTACTTCAGAATTAGTTGGACAATCTGTCAGAAATAGTAGATTGCAAAGACGATTTGACGTTGATGTTCTGGAATTGCAACGAAATGGAAAAGTTATTCTTCCTCCTTTGGCTGATAGAAAGATTGAACCGGATGATAGATTAATAATCCGCGTTACAAGGGCAGACTTATTTAGGCTGCAGCAGGAACATACCATTCTGTTAGGAGAAAACAAAACATCTTTCGATGGAGCTAATGTTTTCTCAGATGATGAAGGTACTAAGACCTTTGAAGCCCTTTTACCAGCTGGCTCAACACTTGCTGGTGCAAGTTTGAGAGAATTAAGATTTAGGCAGCGTCATAATGCAACAGTTTTGGCACTAAGAAGAGGTCAACAAACTGTTCAGGAGAGATTAGGCCAAGCTGTTTTAAGGGCTGGAGATGTTTTATTATTGCAAGCACCGTTAGATTCAATAAGAGGTTTGCAAGCTAGTAATGATTTGCTTATTTTAGATCAATTCGAAGATGACTTACCTTTTTTGATAAAAAAACCTATATCGATTGCAATTGCAATAGGAATGGTGGTTTTGCCTTCGGTTTCTAATATTCCATTAGTAGGTTCAGTTCTTTTGGCAGTGATTGCAATGGTTGCTTGTGGATGTTTAAGACCTGCAGAGATACAAAAATCAATTAGGTTAGACGTCATTTTATTGTTGGGATCTTTATCATGCTTTAGTGTAGCTATGCAAGTAACAGGATTAGCAGATTTAATTGCAGTCAATCTAAACTTTGCCCTTAATGGAATGCCTCTGTATTTTGCACTAGTCGTAATTTTTGTATCGACAGTTATTCTTACACAATTTATAAGTAATGCTGCTTCGGTTGCTTTGATTTTGCCTGTTGCTATTGAATTCTCAAATGTTTTAGAAATTTCACCAAGCGCTTTAATAATGCTTGTTTTATTCGGTGCAAGTCAATCTTTCTTGACTCCAATGGGTTATCAAACAAATTTAATGGTTTATGGTCCTGGAAGATATAGATTTTTTGATATCGCAAAATACGGAGCTGGATTAACACTTATAATGTCATTTACAGTGCCAGCATTGATAATTTTAAATTACGGGTAATATCGTGAAATTCACAAGTAAGGTTTATAAGTTAAAAGATGCTTACAAAAAGCTATCTGTACCTCAATTTACTATTGTTACAGGCTTGTTTATTATTTGCCTTGGAACTTTAATTTTGAGTTCTCCATTATGTTCATCTTCAAAGGTTGGTTTGTGGGAAGCATTTTTTACATCTACTTCTGCTATAACCGTTACTGGCTTAACCATAATAGATATTGGTGTTGATTTAAATTTCTTTGGCCAAGTTTTCTTGGCTTTTATGCTTTTATCAGGTGGTCTAGGATTAATGGCTATTACAACATTTTTACAAGGGTTTGTTGTAAAGGGGACAAAGCTAAGAACTAGATTAGATAAAGGAAAGACTTTAGATGAATTTGGAGTTGGAGGAATTGGTCGAACTTTTCAAAGCATTGCTATTACTGCGATTAGTATCATATCCTTGGGCGCAATTGTCTTATATTCTTTTGGATTTGTAGACATTCAAAATAATTGGGAAAGACTATGGTCCTCGATTTTTCACAGCATTTCTGCATATAACAATGCAGGATTTTCGTTAATGTCAAATAGTCTTCAAGACTATAGAACAAATTATTTGGTGAATAGTGTTTTTGTTTTTCTCATTGTTATGGGTGGATTGGGCTGGCGGGTTATTGATGATATTTGGAGTCATAAAAAAAATCTTTCTTATAAGAAATTAAGCCTTCATTCCAGACTAGTTATTAGGACAAGTTTGTCTCTAATATTGTTCGGATCATTAGGATTCTTTATCACTGAATCATTGCTAAATAGTCAATTTTTTAATGATTTAAATTTGTTTGAACGGTTAATGTCATCTATCTTCGAAACAGTTAGTGCAAGAACTGCAGGCTTTACAAATTTTCCGATTTCTTTGAACTCTATCTCAGATACGGGCCTCTTATTATTAATGACGCTTATGTTTATTGGAGCAAGTACAGGAGGTACTGGTGGAGGCATAAAAACAACTACATTTATTGCTTTAATGGCTGCAACTAGATCAACTTTAAGAGGTCAGAAAGATGTAATTATTAGCAATAGATTAATTTCAGATAAAGTTATTCTAAAGGCAGTTGGAATCACAGTTGGATCTTTGCTTTTTGTTCTTTTAATGGCAATGTTGCTTAGTACAACTAATACTTTTGTTAAAAAAGAATCATTCACATTCCTAGAAATTCTGTTCACTTGCATATCTGCATTTGCAACAGTTGGTTTTGATATTGGTTTAACTGCAAAATTAAATCATTTTGGTCAATTTATTCTTATTGTGGGTATGTTTGTGGGCAGACTTGGGATCCTTTTGCTTTTAAGTGCACTTTGGCAGGCTCTTTATAAGAGTAGAATAGATAGACAAAAGAGAATTGGCTATCCTAGGGCTGATCTTTATGTTTAGGATTGACTGAGTTTTATTATGGCTGATTGGTGGCAGTGGTCTCAAAAGAGAGAAAATGAAGCACTCACTTTTGCAGTTGTCGGCGTTGGAAGATTTGGAACCGCAGTTTGCAGAGAACTTATTAGTAATGGTGCTGATGTTTTGGCTGCAGATTATTCGGAAAAAGCTATTGATGATTTAAGGCAATTAGAACCTTCGATAGAAGCGAGAGTTGTAGATTGTACTGATGAAGAGTCTATGAAGGAATCGGGAATTCTTGAAATGAATACTGTTGTAGTGGGTATTAGTGAACCTATTGAAGCAAGTATAACTACAACTCTTATTGCTAAGGATAGTGAAGGTAGCAAAGTGAAAAGAGTAATAGCGAGAGCTACCAGTGACTTGCACGAAAAAATGTTAAAAAGAGTAGGTGCAGATAAAGTTGTTTTCCCATCTAGGATGCAAGGAGAAAGATTAGGTTTAGAACTAGTAAGACCAAACCTAATCGAAAGATTGGAACTAGATAATCAAACTGGTATAGATGAAATAACTGTTCCAGAGGAATTTATTGGAAGATCTTTAAGAGATTTAAATTTGAGGAAAAATTATTTAGTAAATGTTCTTGCTGCAGGACCTGCTGAAGAGTTAACAGTTAATCCTCCAGCAAAATATATTTTGGAAAGAGGAAATATTTTGGTAGTCATGGGTAAAACTGTAGATTTACAGAAATTGCCTCAAAATTAATTATTTTTAATCAGATTTTTTATAGTATCTAATCCTTTGAGGAGCTCTTTTTAATCTTCTGACGCTTTGTTTTTCAAGTTCATCTCTAAATTTATCAGTATTTAAATTATTTTCTGAAACAGGTGATTTACTTTCTTTTTCGAAATATTTTTTTATACCCTCTTGTATTAACACTTTTGCCATATTACTTACTGTCCTAGATTCATTATCGGCCAAAATAGTTAATTGCTCACATATTAATTCTGGAAGAACTACTTGAATTCTGGGGGATTTAGGCTTCCCATTAGTTGAGTTTTGGCGGGTAGCCATGAGTCAAAGTTGATAACTGTTACTTATTAGTATACACAGTTAGTCAAGGATACTATCTTTGTGTATATTATTAGTAAGGAAATTTATGTCCGTATCAATTAATTGTTTTATTGTCCCATGAAAAATTCAAGAAAAATTGATTCTCCTAAAAGGTCGATAATTGATAAACCGAAAAAAAGATTAGTCAATTCTGATTCTCACGATAATGAAAATAGTGATGTTTTGGTATCAGCTGTAATTAGTCCATATTTGTTAACTCATCTTCACCATATTCTTCAGCAGTCTGAGTATTATGCTCAAAAAGATGGTAGAAAATCTCACGCAGCTAACTTTGCGAAACTAAGAAAAGTTTTATGTTTAGACGCAAGAAGTATGGCAGATGCCTCTGCAAAAGAGATAAAAGATGTGGATAATGATTTATCTAATAATAAATATAATGAACAAAATGTAGCTTGAAGTAATAATCTATTAATAAATAGATTTTAAAAACATGTCCAGTAATGCTGAAAAGCTCTATAAGTTAATAGCCAACGATTCCAAAAAGAAACAAAGTCTGTTTATGACAGCCTTAACTAATCCCAAAAAAGCCTTAGATAAAATATGCGATATTGGCAACGAGTTAAATATTTCTGTGACTAAAGAAGAGGTTATTGAATATTTGAGTACTATTGATGATGAGGCAACTAAAATGTGGTTAATCAAGGCTCGAGGAGGTCTTTAGGAAAAGGTTTCGAATAATTATTATTTGGATTAGGAATAGGTTTTATTCTTTTGTTGTAGCCACCTCCACCAGCCAAAGTCCAAAAAAACCAATAACTTGGAATTGCAAGAGCTGCAGCTATGAAAATCACTACAATTTGTTCTATTCTTTTCATGATTTAATTTTATTCCACAAAATATTTTTTAGTAAATAAGCCACAGATTTTGTAAATTCTATTTTTAAAACAGTGATTAGATTTGAAGGTGTAAGCAAAATTTATTCTACAGATGTTGTTTTAAAAAATATTAGTTGGGAGATTAAGAAAGGAGAAAAAGTTGGCTTAGTTGGTTCTAATGGTGCAGGTAAATCAACCCAATTTAAGATTTTAATTGGAGAGGAAGAGCAAACAAGTGGAACGATCATCAAAGAGGGAAATCCTAAAATTGCCCATTTAAAGCAAGAGTTTGATTGTAATTTGAATTTTTCAGTGAGACAGGAATTAGAAAGTTCTTTTAAAGATATACAAATTGTTGCCATTAAACTTTTAGAAATTGAGAATAAAATGAAATCGTTGGATATAAAAAAAAATTCCGATGAACTTGAAATATTTGTAAATCAACTCGCAAAATATCAAGCAAAATTTGAAGCTTTAGGTGGTTATAAAATGCAATCTGATGTAGAAAAAATATTACCAAAATTAGGCTTTTCTATAGAAGATGCTGATAAATTAGTTGGCAATTTTTCAGGTGGTTGGCAGATGAAAGTTGCACTTGGAAAAATAATCTTACAAAAACCTGATTTACTTTTACTGGATGAACCAACCAATCATTTAGATTTAGAAACTATTTTTTGGTTGGAAGAATATCTATCATCGCTTAAAATTGCAGTTATAATAATCAGCCATGATAGATATTTCTTAGATAAATTATGTAAAAAAATAATTTTTGTAGATAGAGGAACATCTGAAACATATAATGGGAACTATTCTTTTTTTGTCGAACAGAAATCTTTAAATGAAGAATCACAAAATAAGGCATATCAATTACAACAAAAAGAAATTGAGTTACAGAAGAGGTATATAGATAGATTTAGAGCTAGTGCAACTAGAAGTTCTCAAGCAAAGAGTAGAGAAAAACAATTAAAAAAGATTTCTAAAATTGAGGCTCCCATAGCAAAATCAAAAAGTCCTGTTTTTAATTTTCCAGAGTGCCCTCGCTCAGGAAAATTAGTTCTAAATATCAAAAATTTGTCTCATAGTTTCGAGGATAAAATTCTTTTTTTAGATATTAATTTAAAGATTTCTTCTGGGGAGAAAATAGCAATATTGGGACCTAATGGCTGCGGCAAATCTACATTGCTTAAAATTATTATGAAAAAAATATCTCCTGAAATTGGAGAAATTAATCTTGGTAAACATAATATAATTACTAGCTATTATGAACAGAATCAGGCTGAAGCACTTTCACTTGACGAAAGGGTTATTGATTTAATATGTAATAAGTCTCCAGAATGGTCCCAAAAAAAAGTTAGAACATTTTTAGGGGGTTTTGGCTTTCAAAATGAAACTGTTTTTAAATATATTAAACAACTCAGTGGGGGAGAAAAGGCAAGATTAGCATTGGCGCTCATGATTATTAATCCTAGTAATTTCCTTCTTTTGGACGAACCAACTAATCATTTGGATCTGCAATCTAAGGAAAACTTAGAATTAGCAATTAAAAATTATAAAGGTTCATTATTAATCATTTCTCATGATCGGTATTTTATTTCAAAGGTTGCAAATAGAATTATTGAAATTAAAGATTCAAAGTTATTTTCATATGATGGTAATTACGAATATTTTTTAGAAAAAACTCAAAGCCAAAAAATTTGATTACTTTTAATAAAATTTACAATTGGCTAAGTAAGATCACTCATTTATCTTTACATAGTTTACCTTCCCTTATTAATCTTAAAAATACAAAAATAGTTTTTAATAATTTAAATGAAAAATTACGATTTCCAAGAAAAACATTTTCAAATTTCTGATCCTATTGAAAGTTATTTTGAATGCATTACTTCCTGCGATATAAGGGATGGTAGATGTATTTCTAGATGTGTGGAAATATTGAAAAGTAATGACAATTAAATTTTTTAGTTATTTTGTAGATTAGTAATATCAGTTGGTATTACTTTAAATTTAATAAATTTATTTTTACGCTTTAATAATATATTTATTTGTTTTTTGATACCATTTTTACTAATTTGTTCTATTACGTCTGATGCGGTTTCAATATCTTTATTGCCTATTTTAATTAAAATATCATCTATCTTGATTCCACTTTTTTCAGCTGGACTGTTCGGTACTACATATCCAACTTTTACGACATTATTTTTTCTCTCAGAAATACTTTCTTCTATTAGGCTAATTCCAATCATAGGATGTATTACTTTCCCATTGTTTAAAAGTTGATAGGCAATTTCCTTAGCTTTATTAATTGGGATTGCGAAACTCAAACCCGCTCCTGGACCTGATCTTATCAACGTATTAATACCAATTACTTCTCCATCGCTATTCAACAGTGGACCTCCAGAATTGCCAGGATTAATAGCAGCGTCTGTTTGTATCAGTTCAAGTTTTTTATCATATATTCCTAATTGAGTTACGTTTCTATTTAGATTACTAATAATACCAAGCGTAACTGTGTTTTCCAGTCCGAATGGATTTCCAACTGCTATAGCCCAATCACCAACTTTAATCTTTGCAGAATCGCCCAATTTTGCTTTTGGCCAAGGCCCTTTCCCTTCAATCTTTAGCACAGCTAAATCAGTAAAAGAGTCTTGGCCTATCAGTTTAGCGTTTAATTTTTTGCCATTGGTTAAACCAACAATTACCTTATCTGATCCATTCACTACATGAGCATTGGTCATTACAAGTCCATCTGCAAATATAAATCCACTGCCTTGGTTTTGCTCTATCCTTGGTCGATTGTCATTAGGTAAATCTAATCCAAAAAATCTTTCAAAATATGGGTCTAGAAATAGTTGAGAATTTCTTGGAAATTTTCTTTTTTTAACATATCTTTGAGTATCAATTGTCACCACAGCTGCACCGGTTCTTTCTACAGCTTTAGTTATGAAAGATTTGTTTGAAAATAAACTAACTTCATTAATTTTTGGTTTGCTTAATGGTTGGGATATTACTTTTGCAGGATATGTAATGCCTACTGGAATTAATGAGACGATTAGTAATAGCTTTTGGATGTATCTTTTCAATTTTGATTTTCTTATGTTTTTCGAGAGATGTAATCCACCATACTAGTGTAATTTAAATATAACTAGTAATTTAATTAATTGAATCTAGAGAATAATTTAGTGACTTAAAATAGCTAAATTTCTTTTTTTCGGGCTATGATATTAAACATATAACCAACTAATTTATAAATTCAATGACTATTCTATTTCCAATTATATATTCTGCGGCCTTAACTTATTTAGTGTGGAAAGCTTTTAAAGTAATGTCTAATGGCTGGGGTATATCCGATAATAAAAATAAACGTTTCAGTACTTCCAGTTTTAAACAAAAAAAGTACACAATACATCCAGAACTTTTAGATAAATCAGGAAACATAACAGAAGAGGAGTTATTAACAGTAAGATTTTCGAACGACAATGACTCTACATTAGAAGAAAAAGGTTCAACAACTGATTAATCAAATTACATTTAAGGAAAAAAATTGGAATTAAGAACAAAAATTGTTTCAGCGGTAATAAGATCTCTCAAATTGCCACCAAGGTTTCGTTTGAAAATGGTTAAAGAAGATCCAGTGAGACTTGAACTAAGTCTTACTCCTTCTTACGGTAAAAATCCAGTTATTGTTGGTATAGTTGAATCTTTAGACTTAGTCGCGCGAAGAGATAGAGAAGGTAGACTCCCTAGAGATCTTCAAGGGACTTGGGACTGGACTGTAAGACATGGAAAAGTTAGTACTGGAGGTTGGAATCCTATGTTAAAAGAAGCATTGCAAACAATGTTTGATACAGGATTGCCAGCCATTGTATATGAGGAATTAACTGGAGATGAGTATCGACCTGTTGATGGTGTAAGACATGTTAAATAAATAATTAATTATTTATCATAAATTCTTCCTTAAAACGTTAAAATAATTTGATAGATAATCTAGTTAATTATGAATAATGACAATCAACCAAGATTTGGCTTTGTAAATTTTGCAGAAACTTGGAATGGCCGTATGGCAATGATGGGTATTTTGATTGGACTTGGTACTGAATTAATTACTGGACAAAGTATTCTTCGACAAATTGGAATAGGTTAGTATTTTACTTAATTTCTTCTGCTTTAACATCAATGGTACTTTCACTAGGCTTTTTATCTAATTGATTTTTCTTATTTATATTCTCTAAATCTGCACCGCAATTCATGCAGGTTTCACTTAAACCTAATGATATTGCCCCACAATTACTGCATGTATTAATTTTAGATTTGTAAGAGTTAAAACCCATAAACACTAAAACTAATAATAGAAGAGGAATTAAAAATAAAAGAAGTAGGATATTTCCAACAAAGCTAATGAAAAAGTTAAATCCAAAAATTGGAATAACGATAAGTATGATTAATGAGTAGGTAAGAAGATTTTTATTAGCTTTAAGAAAATAATTCACCTTAGTTATCCTTATCTATAATTTCTTTTTTTATTTACTAAAGTCATACTAGCAATTACTACGCTCCAACACTGTCCAAAATATAAAATCACTCCTAATAGCCATACCCACAAAGTAAGTACTAGAAAACCTCCAATAAAACCGTATGCTTGAAATCTTACTCCAAGTGAGAGAATACTTTTACTTACTGCTAGGTTCAAAGTGGTTAGGCCAATTCCAATAAGAAAAGATCCAGGTAACAGTGGTTTCAATGGAACTTTTCTACTGGGTAAAAGTGCTTGTAATAAAAGAGCCATTAAAGAAAAGCCAATTAGTGGTATTGCAAACTGACCAACTTGTAATAACGGCAACTTTAATAATAAATCAGAAATAAGATTATTAGATTTTGAAAGATTTTCTAAAACGTTACTTGGGATCATCCTAAGATTTGCACTAATTTGATCTAGTACCATTAAAAAACCAATAAAGAATACTATTAAAAAGGCTTCAACTCTATTTCGGAGAAACTTCGAAGCTTGCACTCTCCAAGCAGCATTAACTTTTTTAGAAGGAATTTCGTCCTCCCAAAGCCTATCCGAACCTCTTTGAAGAGATAGATATGCATTTCCTGCTGTAAAAAGCAAAAACATAGCCCCAAGAATACCTGCTCCAAAACCTTGATCTATCAAATTAAATAATGTTGTCTCTACTAACTCAACTACTGAAGGAGGTAAAAGCTGAGCAGCAATGGCAATTATTTGTTGATCTAATCCTTCTTGTTTTCCTAGGAACCATGAAGCTATTGAAAGAGAAATTAGAAGGATGGGAAAAAATGATTGAAGTGTGTAGTATGCAAATGCAGCGCTTAAATCAACACAATCAGATTTGCTCCATCGCTCACAAGCTCCCCATAAACTTTTCAGTATCCATGTTGAACTTCTCTGCATATTAATTTTCTTCAAATATTTATTTATTTACTTAATTTTTATTGTATCTGATTAAGAAATTTTTCAAGCAATTTTTTATTTATGATGCAACTATTTTTCTAATAATAAATTGCCCCATGGCTTTAAAATTTCAAATTTTTCTATAGATCTACAAGCAATTAATGGAAAATTAACATCGCTCAAGTCTTCTCCTGAAACTAAATTTAAAGGATCTGTTTCTAACCACTCTATAGAACAATTGAGTTCTTCTAATAGCAGCCAGGCTGCTGCAATATCCCATATCTTAGGGGTTGATTCTATTGCTCCGAAAGTTTGTCCCATCGCTACACTCGTAAGATTTAAACTCGATACACCTAAGAGTCTGATTTTGCCAGGAAATACTGAGTTTGGTTTTTTTTGTAAAATTTTTATTGATCTACTACATAAAGAAATGCATTCACTTTGACGATTATTTTGGCTAGGATCTATTTTCTTGTTATTTAACCAAACCCCTTTACCTTTAATGGATACAAACTTTTTTTTCAATGTAGGAATTATTAAAAAAGAAGATTGTGGTTTACCATCAACGAACCTTGCTACAGATATAGACCAGTAAGGAATACCTGCAGCAAAATTTGTTGTCCCATCGAGTGGATCGACCACCCAATAAGCTTTTGAATTTGGAATTAACTTTTGCCCTTCTTCACTAAGGACGCCTTCACCTGGAGCTATTGAAGCTAAGCCATCTACGATTGTTTTGTCACTCCATAAATCACAACTTGTTAATAATGATCCATCTGCTTTATTGCTGGCGCTAATATTTCCAAAATCTTTTGTTTGACGTTGACTAACCAATTCAAATAAAGAATCTAATTCACTTAGTTGCTTATTAGTTAAATTTGGTGGATTCATCTTTATATATTGCAAATAGACTCTGTATCTTTAATTTTAGTATTATTACTACCCAAACAATTTTTACTTTTATCAAGGAAAGTTAATCTTTCTAATTCATCTATATTCAGATTGTAATTATATATTGCATTAATATTTTTTGATTTCGCATTACTTAATTCACTTTGCCTAACAAGAACATCTTTTAGAGTTGATATTCCGACATCATATCTAAGTCTGGAAAGCCTTACAGACTCTTTGCTAGATTCAATTTCTTTAAGAGAAGAGATTATTTTTTCTTCATTTAATTTAAGATTTAAATAGGCTTTACTAATACTTGTGGTTAAAACATTTTTTAGATTTTCATAAGCATATTTTTCGGATTCTGCATCTGCTATTTTTGATTTGTAGGAGTTCTTATTTTGTCCGCCATCAAAAATACTCCATGCAAAATTTAGACTTATGGTATTTGTATAATTAGATCCAGATTTTTCAGAGTCGATATTAGTTGCTAGAGAGTCACCCTTTGAAAATGTACTAGATAATGAATTACTGATATAGATATTTGGCTTATTTTGAGCTAAAAAGCTCTCTGCTTGGCTCTTTTTGATTGATTTTTGAAGAATAAGGTTTTTTAAGGAAAGATTTTTATCCAAACCTTCATTAATATTCTTATTCAATTTATGATTCCAAAACCCTATAAGATTTTGCTCTTTATTAGTTTCGAAATCTCCCTTAACATTAAGAATCTCTTTAAGAGAAATTTTATTAATTTCATGTTCTATTTTCTTTTCATTAAGTGATTGTTGATCTCGAGATAATTGAGCTTCTGCTTCAAGAACTTCAAATTTTGTACCAATTCCAGCATCTAGCTTCGCTTTAGCATTTTCTAAACTTGTAATTGATAAATCAAGTGTGAATTTTTTATTTTGAATATCTTGATATGACTTTTTGTATTTGTGATATCTGATTCTTGCTTCTTGAATTAAATCTTTTTTCTTAATCTCATAATTATTTTCTGCAATTTTGTAATTTGTTTTGGCAATTTTAATTTCAGATCCTCTTAGCGGGGCAATTACATCCCATTTAATATTCAGGGAGGGATTAGCCGTAAATTGTGATGTTTTTAAAGTAGGTGAATTGCTATTGTACTTTTTACCTGCGACATATTTTGGTAACCCATTGGCTTGAAAATCTAAGGATGGGTATCTTTTGGCAATTTGACTGGAAAGATTAAAGCTTGCAGAGGCTACTAGGTTTTGTAATGATTTTAATTCTTGATTATTTAATACAAGTTTTTCTATTTCTTGATAATCAACAAAAGTAATATTTGATTTTTCTTCTAAAACATTATCAATGTAATTTTTTGTTTCGCTCGATAGAACATTAAAGGTATTCATACTTAGAGTAAGCGGCAATAATAAGAAAGGATTTATTACTCTTCTAAGCATGTTTTATAGTTTCGAAAATATTCGATTAACCAATCAAAGTATTAATAATATCATTTGAATCATCAAGAACGTGAATTTTAGTATTTATTTGATTCTCAACTTCTTGAATATTTTTATCATCTAAAAATAAATCAGTATTAATTTTTAACATAATAGATGGTATGTAAACAGCTTCTCCTAAATCCTTATTTTTCAGCCCGTAAATTAGATCTTCTCCAGTAAGAAGACCTGTAACAACTTGATCTTGACCCCAATAAATACTTGGCAAACCATATAAATTAATTGTTAATCCATTAATTAAGTTTAATTTCTTAACTGTAGGAATTAGGGCTTCATAAACTAATTTACCAACAATCCAACTAACTTTTTTTGGCTTTTTTACTTTTTGGGGTAGGTTTTGAGTCTTCTCTCTTAATGCTTCTAGAAAGTTTCTAATAGTCCCAACTCCATTAGATTCTTGTGGCATATTTTCGTAGGTTTTGTAACTAGGTAAATTTGTACCAGCAATTAAATACCATTCGTCTGCTAGCCAACAAAAACGAGTCCCAAGAGTAATTTGTAGAGAGGCTTGAATTCTCTCTACTTGTTTAATAGTTTTTTTTGCGTATTCTGGGCTTATTGATTTCAATCCATCATTTTCAGGTCTAAATTTTGTAAGTCCTACAGGAACTATTGCGACTGAAAGTACTGTTTGAGAGGTTTTTTTGTAGAATTCAGCAAGTTCCAAAATTGATTTCTCAAGAATATCCCCATCATTTATATCTGGACAAACAACAATTTGAGCATGTATTTGAATAGAGTTTTTTTCAAACCACGAAATTTGATCAAGTATCACTCCTGCTTTTTTATTTTTTAATAATTTTTCTCTTGTGGCGGGATCAGTAGCATGAACTGAAATAAAAAGTGGGGATAGTTTTTGCATAGCAATTCTTTCCCAGTCTTCTTTTTTTAAATTCGTAAGAGTTAAATAAGAGCCATATAGGAAACTTAATCTATAATCATCATCTTTTATATAAAGGCTTTTTCTTTTACCACTTGGCTGTTGATCAATAAAACAAAATGGACATCTATTATTGCATTGCTTGATTGAATCAAATAATGCATCTTTAAAATTTATACCTAAATTAACGTCTTGATCTTTTTCAATATTTATATTGTGAATCTCATGATTTTTATCTAAAACTGATATGTCTAAAATTTCTTCACTAATCAGAATCTGATAATCAATTAAATCTCTTGGTTTTTTCCCATTAATACTAATAATTGAATCACCTGATTCAAATCCTATTTCTTCAGCAATAGAATTAGCTTCAATACTTTCAATTTCTGCAGGGTTTATTTTATAAGTAATATTAGGAACCAAAAGATCAATGGGATCTTCCGTGTAATTAATTTCTTGCCACACAATTTAAGGCCAAATACTCTTATTTATATTTATTCTAAACTTATATATGACTCAAAGTGTATTAAATACTTTTAAAAAACTAAATATAGGTGTGAAATTATGGGCCTTTTATTTATTAAAATATGGCATTCGCAGTTTTCTAAAACACGATTTAGATTAATTAAAATAACCTTTTTCATTGAAAGAATTAATTACAAAAAATTTAGAAGTAAAAGATAAATTCAACTATGAATCCCATAAGACAGTTGATTCATACGAAAATAGTTTTTTATCAAATCCTATATCTTTAAGATTGTGGTCTTCTTTTTTTGTAATTTTACCTATTTTTGTTCAAGCCCCTTGGGTTAGATTAGAACCAATAAGTGCTCTTTGTTTTACTTTTGTTATTGTCTTAGTGGCAATTGTTTTGAATCAGAAAGGATCAAATAAGTGGTTTATTGTCAGTTCATTATTACTTGGTATATCAGGTAGTTGGCTTGGTGGATGTTTGTTCTGGGGATGGTTAAGCCCATTTCCTATCCTACACATACCTGTTGAAGCTGTAGTTCTCCCATTAGCTTTAATTGGATTTGGTACTAATTGGAAAATAGGTTCAAGTTTTTATATCTCTTCTTTATTTGGAACCGCAGTTACCGACATTACAATATTTTTAATCGGAATCATGGATCAATGGAGGCAGGTAATTACAGCAGATTCTGAAAATGCACCCATGATTCTTCAAAAAACTTCAGAGAGTCTTATTCAAATAAAATCATTATCTATTATCGTTTTTGTTGCTCTTATACTTTGGTTTATTTCAAAAGAAATTTTAGATTCTGGCACAATTAATACTACTAGTGGTAAAGCACTCTTAGTTTCTGGTTACGTAATTCAAACGACATTAATTGTTGATGGTATTTTTATTGTTTTAGCAATTCTGCAACCAACTTTTAGTGGATTGGTTTAATGTTAAGGCCTCCATTTTCGCAAGAACCGATACCAATAAATAATTGGGATGTAATCGTTATAGGCGCTGGAGCTGCTGGCCTTATGACTTGTCTTGAATTACCCTCAAATTTAAAAGTGCTTCTTTTAAATAGAAATACTAGTAAGGTATCTTCCAGTAGATGGGCTCAAGGAGGAATTGCATCTGTTGTTAGACAAGATGATTCATTTGATCTTCATGCTGAGGATACTTTAAAAGCAGGTGATGGACTATGTGATTTTCAAGCTGTAGAAATGCTAGTTAAAGAAGCTCCAGGTTGTGTAGAAAGGTTGCAGAATTTAGGGATGATTTTTGATCAAAGTTCTGATCAACTAGCTACTACCTTGGAAGCAGCCCATTCACGAAGAAGAGTCTTACATGTTAAAGATCGTACTGGACGAGCATTAGTTGAAGTTCTAGAAGATCATATTGAGAATCAAAAAAATATTCTTCACTGCAGGGGTGTAAGAGTAACTGAACTTCTCATTGAAAATAAAGAATGTAGAGGAGTTCAGGTTCTTGATGGAGCAAATTTATATTGGATTAAATCTAGAGCTGTTGTTTTGGCTACAGGTGGGGGTGGGCACTTATTTACAAATACAACAAATCCTGCTCAATCCTCTGGTGAAGGGATTGCTCTTGCATGGAAAGCAGGAGCTGCTATCGAAGATTTAGAGTTCGTGCAATTTCATCCAACAGCTTTAAAATTTTATGGTGCACCTTGCTTCTTAATATCTGAGGCACTTAGAGGGGAAGGAGCGATTTTAGTTGATAAAAATGGTGAAAGTCCAGTTAAAAATCTTGAAAATCGTGATCTAGCTACTAGAGATCAGGTAAGTAGAGCAATTATGAAAAATATGCATGATAATAATGTAGATCATGTTGGCTTAGATCTTCGGTATATTGACCCAGAAAAAATTGTAGAGCGCTTCCCCACGATCTTAAGTCGATGTCAGGATTATGGCGTTAACCCTTTAAATGAGGTTATTCCCGTAGCTCCTGCAGCTCATTATTGGATGGGAGGTGTTAAAACTGATCTAAATGCATCTTCAACAAGAAAAGGATTATATGCCGTTGGAGAAGTTGCTTCTACAGGTGTGCATGGTGCTAATAGACTGGCAAGTAATTCACTGATGGAGTGTCTTGTTTTCGCAAGAAAAATGTCTTCAATTGTTTTGAATGACCTTTCTAAATTTGAAAAATTTGATAGATCATTTCAAGAGTTTGATATTGAAGATCCTAAAGAAGATCAAATTTCTATAATTGCTGAAAAAATTGATGAACTAAGAAAACTATGTTGGTTAAATTTAGGTGTATCTCGAAATAAGGTAAATATGAGTAAATTTTTAAATTACATTCAAAATGATATAGATAAATTAAATAAAAATGATTTACTAAATAGTCTTGAAAAAATAAAATTTGATCAAAAAATAAAACTTAGTGAACGCAATAGAAGAGCATTAAATCTTTTACTTGATTTAAAGAATAGACAAATAACCACCATAACTTTATTAAAAGCTTGTCTATTTAGAGAAGAAAGTAGAGGAGGGCATTATAGAGATGATTTCCCTGATAAAGATAAAAATTGGGAATGCCATACTAGACAACAGTTAGATCAAAAAATTCAAAAAAGATTTATTAAAAATTAAGATCTCCCTGATAGTCGGTTTTTGTTGCTAATTCATTTAAGTCACGCGTACCACTAATAATTTCTCCATTTATTTCCCAAGAAGGAAATCCACTGATTCCTTTCGTTTGGCATAGCTCATACTCATTATCTTTACCATCTTTAGCACACTCAACTACTTTTAATTCTTTAACTGCTTCCTTACCAAATAATTGTTTCTGATCGTGGCAATGCGGGCACCAGTATGCACTATACATAACAATATTGTTTTCACTTAAAAATTTTGCAAACTTTACCTTCTGGGGAGAGCTTGAAGTGGTAATTATTGGCGATACATTTTCAGTGGGGTTTGCAACATCAATAGCATTAGAGGGGTCAACGTTTGTTGACCAAATTAGGCCCCCCAGCAGGACACTAATGGCTACAATGAAACCTCTAAAAATCATAGGTTCTCTACTTTCGAACTTTGCTCCAATCATAGAAATTATAAAGATAGAAAACGATAAAATTGCTGAAAGTATACAAAAAAAGCAATATGCTTGAATCTTAAAAAACATTATATTTATCAATAAAAAGCTAAATGTTGATGACGCACAAGAAATTAGAAATACTAACCACCATAAAAACTTATTTAGTTTTTCTTTTGGGGAAATTAAATTAAGCGAGAGTATTATTGTGATAACTAATATTGATAAATATGTTATAAATCCAGCTAATGAGAGAGGTATATTAACTTGATTATTTTCAAATAAAGTACCCCAAGGACTATTTAAAACTGTTTCACAACCATTTTGTATCCCTGGGCATGAAAGCGAAGTAAATAATCCCCAGTTTTTTAAAGTAATCGAACCTGTATCAACTATGCCTATAGTGCTAAGAATTGCGATTATGATTTTTGGCCATTTCAAATCTTTTTTATTTCTTCTGTTTAAAGTCTTAAGGGCCATACAAAAAGAAAGTTTGTTATTTACATTATCTATCCTAATATTATCTTGGCATGAGAGTTATATACGAAATGCTGTTTAAATCTTTTAATTCTTATTTTTCAAGTTGTGAAACAAAATAGTCTCAATGTAAAAGAAAAAAAACTATCTAAGATTGCATTCAGTCATGTTGGTTGTGAGAAAAATCTTGTTGATACTGAACATATGCAAGGCTTATTAGATAAAGAGGGTTATGAAGTTGACAGCAATATAAATGATGCAAATGTTGTTGTTGTAAATACTTGCAGTTTTATTGAAACAGCTAGAGAAGAATCTATTAGAAAAATTCTAGAATATACAAATCAAGGAAAGGAAGTAATAGTTGCAGGCTGTATGGCTCAGCATTTTAAAGATGAGCTTATAAAAGAAATCCCTGAAATAAAAGGTTTGGTTGGAACAGGAGATTATCAAAAGATAGCCAAGGTTTTAGACAGAGTAGAAAAAGGGGAAATCGTTAATGAAGTTTCAAAAATACCTGAATTTATTGCAGATGAGGAAATGCCTCGTTTTGTAGATAAAAATAAATTTGTTGCTTATCTTCGCATTGCTGAAGGCTGCAACTATAATTGCGCTTTTTGTATTATTCCTAAGTTGAGAGGTCCTCAAAGAAGTAGAACAATAGAATCTATAGTTTCAGAAGCCAAAAGTCTTGCAAAAAAGGGTATTCAAGAAATCATATTAATTAGTCAAATAACAACTAATTATGGTCAAGATATTTATGGAAAACCATCATTAGCCAAACTTTTGAATGAGCTTTCTAAAGTTCCAATTCCTTGGATAAGGATACATTATGCTTATCCAACAGGTTTAACTGATGAAGTTATTAGAGCTTTCAAAGATTCAAAGAATATAGTGCCTTACTTTGATTTACCACTTCAGCATAGTCATCCAGATGTGTTGAAGAGTATGAATAGACCTTGGCAGGCTTCTTTGAATGAATCAATTTTGGAGAAAATTAGAGAAGAAATTCCATCTGCTGTATTAAGAACTAGTCTCATTGTTGGTTTCCCAGGAGAAAAAAAAGAACATTTTGAACATCTTCTCGAATTTTTGGATAGGCACAAATTTGATCATGTGGGAGTGTTTATTTTTTCTCCTGAGGAAGGAACTGCAGCTTTTCATTTGCCAAATAAAGTATCTCCAGAGGTTGCAGAGGCAAGAAAAGATAACGTTATTTCAGTTCAACAAAATATCTCTAAAGATAAAAATCAGACATATGTTGGTTCAAAAATGAAGATTTTGGTAGAAAAAATATCAGATAATAACGAATTAATAGGTCGGTCCTACAATTTCGCGCCTGAAATTGACGGAACTGTAATTTTATCTGTTAAAGATAAAATTGATTTGAAAAATTATATTGGTAAATTTGTTGAAGCAAATATTTCTTTTGCGGATGAATATGATTTGTATGGAGAGACTATTAAAATTTTGTAGTTTTTTAAATTAATTTAACTGCTCTTAAGAGCTTATCTAATGCGAAAGCAGCTCCAAAACCAAAACCAATAAATGCAAAATAGAAAATGATGTTCATTAATTTTTTTATTTTTATTTAATTTAACATCAGATGAAAAGATTAGATTTTTTCGTTTAATTTCTTAATCTTGGATATATGGTAATTTTTTGTATAAACATTCTTCTGCTTTTTGTAGTTCCCGGCCTAAATATAGAGCATGATCGAATCTGGTTATTAAGTCATTTCTTTCTTCAGTGATCAATATTCCAAGTTGTTTCGCACTAATACCTTTAAAAACTTCATTACTAACTCTTTTATTTTGAGAGTCGCATTTAATTGGTTCATTTGTTTCTGGGTCAAGCGCATATCCGTCATCATTAATATTATTTAGAAAGTGCTCTAAAATTATTTTATTTTCTTCTAAATCTACTTTTATAATAAAATAACCGTTTGGATCTAAGTCTATATATCGGTTGGATAGATTATTATCAATCTTTATTTTTTCATCTAAACTTTGACTTGAATCCATTTTGGGAATTTAATTTCAAACTATATTACTAATATAATCTTTGGTAAAGCCGAATAATTTTTTATTTAAAGGGTATAGATTTATTTTCAAAATCAATTTCCATCTCGGTTTGTTTATTCACTTCATTTAGCCAAGGATAAATTATATTTTCCATATTTTTGTCAAACCACTTATGCAAGCTAATGGTGCTTTTTGCAAAAAACCCTCTCCGCCTTTTATGTTTACCACCCGCTCCAGGATCAAAAAAATGGATACTATTTTTTATTGCCCATTCAATTGGCTGGTAGTAGCATAATTCAAAATGTAAATTAGATATTTCTTCTTGACTACCCCAATATCTACCCCATAAGTTGTTTTGATTTTTAACGCACATCGACATAGCAAAAATTTCATTTGAATCATGTTTTGATGCACTAAAAAGTAAAAGATTTTTTTTATTATCAACCAGTGTTTCGAAAAATGTAGATGTTAGATATTTACTTCCCCAAACTCCCCACCTCGAACAATGCTGTTCATAAAAATTATGCATTTTTTTGAGGATTTCTTGGTTGATATCATCTTCATTAAAAATTTCTACTTTAATATCTTGTTTAGTAATTGATTTCCTCTCTTTTTTTATATTTTTTCTCTGATTAGAGTTAAATCTAGAAAGAAAATCATCAAACGTTTTTTCTCCATTACTCCTCCATTCACTGCTGGAATTTATCCATTCATGGTATCCCAAAGATTTAAGATGGTTGCCCCAGCTTTCATCAATATATAAAAAATTACAACTTAAAATTTTGTTTGTAATCGCAAAGCTTTCGATATGGTTTATGAGTAAATTTGTAATTTCTTTCTTATCTTTATTTTTTTTATAAAGAAATTGATATCCATTTACAGGACTATAAGGACTCATTCCAATTAATTTAGGGTAATAATTTAAATTCAGCTCTTGAGCCAATCTTGCAAATGATTGATCAAAAATGAATTCTCCATAGCTATGATTTTTTAAAAAAAGTGGAGCAATTCCTAATATTTCTTCATTTTTATAAGCAACAAAATATAGAGGCTGCCAACCAGTTTCTCTTGAAACACTTTTTGATATTTCAAGGTTTTTAAGCCAAGTCCATTCATAAAATGGATTATTGATTTCATTTGCTAATTCATTCCATATCTCCTTGGAGATTTCCTTAATTGACAATTTGACTTCAACTTTATGTATTTTTTGGTTCATTTATTATTGAATCTATTTCAAATTTTTTTGTAATGAATATGGATTTCATTATTCATTAAATTTTTAATTGATTTTATTTCCCATAGTCTTTTGAGATTAAAAATCTCATTTGTTTGTTCTGGAGGGATCCATGTATATCTACCTCCAATAATTCGTGGAATTATTGTAATTTTTATATCTGTTATTAGATCCTCTTTTATAAATGAATTTATAAGTTTTGCACCTCCTAAAAGAGCTAGATCATTTATCCCTTGTTTTTTAAGTGAAATTAAAGTTTTACTCCATGAATCTTCGAAAAAGAGTTGTTTCTCGAAGTCATTATTCGACGAATTATCAACTTTACTTGAGCTTATTAGCCATCTTCTAATTGGTTGACGAAAGTATTTCCAATTACTGTTAAATTTTTTGCTATTTGAAGCAACTATAGAAATTGGTTGGCTTTTTGATATATTTACTTCGTCATTATCATTGAGATTTTTAATTAGGTAAGTTGATTGATGAGCTATTAAAGTACCTAAACCAAAAATGGTGGCGTCAACCATTGATAAGTGTTGATTTAACATTTTTTTATCTTCTTCGCTTCCAAGATGCGATTCTCCACCTCCAGGAAATGCAATTCTCCCATCAAGACTAGATGCTATAACAATTATTACTCTTGGGATACTCAAGTTTGTGTGACTAAACTATTTTCAAATTTCAACTTCAATGAATTGGTTAACTTTTGATCAACATAAATTTCTGCAGCATTATTTGGACTCTCTTGGAGTCTTATTTTGTGTAATGTTGCACCAAGGTTATGTATTGGTTTTTTAAGAATATCAGAAATATATAAAGCTATATTTTCAGCAGTTGGAACACAATTATGGAAAAATTCGATGTCTTTATTAAGAAAAGTATGATCTAGTTGTTCAACAACTAAATCGTTAATTATCTCTTGGAGGGCAGATAAGTCGCAAACCATTCCTGTTCTTTTATCAATGTCTCCTTTTACAGTTATATCGACAAGATAGTTATGACCATGTCCATTAACTCTGGCACATTTCCCATAGATTTTTTTATTTTCATCAAAGGATATCTCTTCTTTTGCAAGTCTATGAGCGGCTGCAAAATGAGTTTGTACTGTTAAAAATGCTTCCATGTTTTTTCCAAAATAATCTGCCCATAAATTTGGGTTTTCATAAAGTCTTAGACTTGTAAGAGGTAAATCATCCTTTAGACGACTCCAAATGACCTTTACTAATGCTTCAGTTGTGGGAAGTATACCCTCTTGATTATTAACATTAAATTCAGGCCAGACATCATTTAAAAAACGAAAATCTAATTGTCCAGTAACCTTATCTTTAATAGAGTGTTTTACATCAGAGAGATTAAGTACCATTCCATCAGAGTCTAGTTCTCCACCCATTGAAACAATAAGTTCATAATTATGACCATGACCTGGTGCAATACTGCACTTTCCAAAAAGAGATAAATTTTCTTCTGGGCTTTTTTCAGGAAGCCAATAACGGTGACTAGAACTAAAGCAGGCACGTCGAGTTATGACGCATTCACGTCCTTTTCCATGTAATGGTTTGGATTGTGTAGAAGTCATACCTGTCTGCGATAATACTATCTTAAGGTTTTAAATACGCTTTTGTCTTTATGGAACAATCCATTATCAAAAAAACAGTTCATACTTTAAAGGGCAGAAGCATATTTTTAATAGGAATGATGGGTTCTGGTAAGTCACAAACTGGTTTGAAGCTGGCTGAATTATTGAAGTATAAATACATTGATTTAGATTCATTAATAGAGAAGTTGGCAAAAAAATCTATCAATCAAATTTTTAATGATGAAGGAGAAGATAATTTCCGTGAATTAGAAGCAAACTGCCTTAAAGAAACTATCAAAATTCCTTCATTAGTAATCTCAACTGGGGGAGGAATAGTTACCAAATCGGAAAACTGGGGAATCTTAAGACAGGGAATAATTGCTTGGATAGATCTCGACAAAGATATAGCAATTGAAAGATTGAAAAATGAAATTGAAAATAGGCCACTTCTTCAGGGAAAGAATCTAAATGATTTATATATGAGCATTTTTCAATCTAGAGAAAATTTGTATTCTCAAGCAGATTTAAGAATTCAAGTAAAAAAAGAAAATATTGAAGAAGTTGCTATGAAAATAATTAATGCAATTCATAAAGAAATAATTAGTTAATCTGGTTCAATTCTTACTGCAAACCATTTGATAACGTATCCTAATTTTATTTCTAATTCATAAGTGCTTTCCAATAATTCTTCAAAAAATTCCTGATCAGGATCTTCTATATTTTGATATATTGTTTGTGTTTCTGTCTTACTAAGCCAATTCTTCAACCATAAAATTGCTTCTTGCTTTGATACAATTTTTTCTTTTGAATCTGGCTCTAATAATACATAATGATCTGATGCTCTTATTAGTGGATTTGACATAATGAAAATTCTTCTTGGATTAATTCTTTGCTTGATTTTTCAAGGAATTTTTTTAGAAAGTTCTTTTGCTCTAGTAGATTCTAACGTACGAGAGTTTTTGGAAAATCGTGTAAATCAATGGCCAGAATTATATTTGCCAAATTTTAAATTATCGGATACTTCTAAGGATTTAATTTATCCTAAATGGTTCGAGGGGAATTGGCTTGTTACTTCTCAAGATATAGTTAATGATTCAGAAGAGCCAGTTATTTATAAAGTAAATTTCTTTAAGAATGATTCAGATTTAATTGTTGGTAATCGTGCAAAAAATTCTGAATCTATTGGAAAAGCAATATTTGGTGAAACCTTAATCAAGGTTGTAAATGATCCTCAATCTATTAATAATCAAATTACTTATTTAAAAGATGATTTTTATATCGATTCAAGAATTACAGGGAGAAATCAGATCCAAGATGATGATATTTTTTTCGCAGATGAGCTAGTTATACAAACAGCACATAAGCCAGGTGCTTCAAGGATTAATCAGGTAGAGACCATTAGTAAATTTCAAAAATGTTCCGAAGAAATATTGGAAGTTGATAATTCAATCAAACCATCAATTTGTGGAGTGCAATATGTTGCTTCTTATGGTTCAAAAGTTGGTGATCCTTCTATTCATGCTATAAAAACAAATAAATATAAATTGAAGTTTGAATTTATTGAGAGTTAGCACTAAAAAGATATTCTTCTAAGTTGTTCCTCCAAATGAAAAGATTTTCTAAATAAGGGTTGTTTATGTATTCTTGGCTCCCCTCTCCTGAAAGAATTGGTCCTGCAGACTTTGGAAATTTAAGAAGGGATAATTGAGCAGCAATTGAAATATCTGCAATTGATAAACTATCTCCAACTAAATATTTCTTGTTGATCAAGGATTTTGATAAAGCTTCCAGTAATTTTTGGAGTTCTAAATTATCTTTAGAAGACAAAACTACATTAGAAATTTTACTAAGATTTTCAAAAGGTAATTTATCAACAATACTTTTAACTGAAGAAGGTATTTCATCTGGAAGTAATGCAGTTCTTAGCTGTGGATTTTCTATTGCAGATTTTATTAAAGCTTTTCTACAAGTTGTAGCCATTGTAGTATCTGCCCAGTCTTCAATTAGTTTGCATTGTGCAAATAATATTGGGTCCTCAGGAAAGAGTGGATTGTTATCATTTTTTTTATCTATATATTCGCAAATAGTTGAAGAGTCATTAATAACTTGATCATTACTATCGACTATTACAGGTACTTGTTTTTGACCTGATAATTTAAAGATTTCAAATTGGCCTATTCCAGGTGTTACTTCTTCAACTCGATATTGTAGTTTTTTTGCATGAAGAGCCATTCTTGTTTTTAAACAAAAAGCACTATGCCTAAATTGATATAATGTAATCATGCTGTTTAATGTTTGTTAAAACTTAGCTAAAAAAGTAATCTATTTGTGGAGCTGATGGGCGAATTTTTCTCTAATGTTGCGAGATATCCAAAGTATTTGATATCTATCATTGTTGGGGGACTTGTTGCTTTGCTTGAACCTTTATTCAAGAATAGATCAAATCCACTCACAATAGTAGGTTTGATATCTTCTGTCTTAAGTGCTTTCATAACTGTTTATTTTGTCTTGCAAGCGATGACAAACCCAATAAATTTACAACCATAATGCCAAATAATTACCGTCTTGCAAAAGTTTCTTCTCTTTTGAAGAAAGAAATAACCCTTATTTTGCAGAATGATTTGGAAAATGATCTTATTAGAGATCATTTCGTCAATATTTCTAAGATTGATTTATCAGGTGATTTGCAACACTGTAAAATTTATATAACTTCAACTGCTCAAGAGAAAGTGAGGAAAGAGATTGTTGAAAACTTGAATACTGCTAAAAGCTCTATAAGGCATAGTTTAGGAAAAAGAATTGAGATGAGAAGAGTTCCAGAGATAATTTTTAAAGACGATGTTGTTCTTGATAAAGGATTATCAGTCTTGAAACTTCTCGATGAATTAAAAAATAAAAATCAAAATAATAATGTTGAGGACAAGGATGCCAAAAGTTGATCTACCCCTTGATCAAAGAAATATAATTATTACTCGATCAAAAGAAGGGATATTGGATATAAAAAAGATATTCACAAGCAAGGGCGCTAATGTATTTGATTTGCCTGCAATAAGTATTGGTGATCCTGATGATTTGAATCCTCTTGACGAAGCATTAAATCAAATAAATGATTTTCATTGGATTATTTTTTCCAGTAGTAATGGGATCAAATTTGTGGATAAAAGACTTAGATACTTTAATAGTTCATTAAAAGAATGTTCTAAAAAAACAAAAATCGCCGTAGTCGGAGAAAAAACCTCAAAAACTCTTGATGATTTTGGGATTAAGGCTGATTTCATACCTCCAGAATTTGTTGCTGAAAGTTTAATTGATAATTTCCCAGTATCTGGTTATGGACTTCGAGTTTTTGTACCAAGAGTTCAAACAGGTGGTAGGGATTTAATTGCAGATCAATTTAGAAAGGCTGGTTCTCGTGTATTTGAGGTTGCTGCATATGAAACTAGATGTCCTGAATCAATTCCGGAAGAAACAATTGATATTATTTCTAATCGAAAAGTCGATGCAATTATTTTCTCAAGCGGTAAAACCGTAGTAAATGCTGCTTTTTTACTAGAAAAAAAACTTGGTAAACAATGGTTAGAATATTTTGATCAAATTAAGTTATTAACTATTGGACCTCAGACAACAAAAATATGTAACAAGATTTTTGGAAGAGTTGATAGTCAGGCACAAAAATATACTTTTGAAGGACTACTAGATGTAGCAATTAATATTTTTAATTAGAAAAATTTTTTGTATAGTTCTTTTCAACTAAATCTTTGAACCTATCAATATTGGCCTGTAATTCGTTTGTAACCATTTTGCCTAAAATATTTTCTTCCATAAACCGAGCAATCATTTTTGGTAGTTCATAAGTTATTGCTAAATTTACCGTTGTGATTTGATCAGTTTTACTTTCGAAAACTACTGATCCCTCAGTTGGTAAACCTCCTATTGATTTCCATTTAAGTTTGCTTTTTTCAACCCTTTCTGTAATTTGAGCTTTCCATTTAAACCTAAAGCCATTTGCAGCTAAAGTCCATTCTGTTAAATCTGGTAACGTATTAGTTTCTTCGTCAACTGTTTTTACAGATTCAATCCAGCTCATCCAAAGTGACATTGAGTCTAAATCGCTCCATGTATCCCATACATTTTCAAGAGGCGCATTAACAACTGTTATTACGTCATGTTTTAGCCAAGTACCCATTAATTAACTTACTGCAAGATTTTTTGCTAATTCGGCTTTCTTCTCTAAAATTGCGGCGGCAGCTAAATGACCACTCATTGTAGCTCCCTCCATAGAGTCTATATAATCTTGTTTTGTATAACTACCAGCCATGAAGAAATTAGATATAGATGTTTTTTGATCGGGTCTGAAAGGTTCCATACCGGGAGCTTCTCTATAGAGTGATTGTGGAATTTGTACCACGTTACTCCAAAGCAATTTAAGGTTTTTTGAGGATGGGAATAGACGGCGAACCTCTTTATCTATTTCTTTTGTAATTCTTTCTGTGGATCTTCCCATCCATCTATCGCCAGGAGTTAAAACACATTGGAGAAGCGATCCCATATCTTTTTTTCTATAGTCTGCTGGACTTGCTAGTGCTAAATCAGCAAAACAACTGAAAGAGGCATCAGCAGAATAAAGAAGGTTATCTAGTCCAATTGGTTCGTTTCCAGTATTATCTTTTTGTAATTCAGTAACCCAACCGTCATATCTTAATTGGATTGTGGCAACAGCTACAGCTCTAAGTTTTTTTAAACCTTCAAATTCTTTAAATTGATACCATTCTTTTGGAATTATTTTTTTTATTCCAGGAACATCACAGGCAGCTAGAAATTTATCTGCAAACACTGCCTTAATTCCTTCAGGAGAAGATATTTTTAATTGATTTACTGAATAAGAGGAAGATTCCTTTTCATAAATGATTTCTTCTACCTTATGGTTAAGATGTATTTTTGCTCCTTTGTTTGTGATGTAGTCGACAATAGGTTGAGTTAACCACTTATGTGGAGAACCTTTTAAAAGATTAAGTTTTGAGGCTTCTGTTTTTGAAGCAAACATCATGAATATAGTTAGCATGCATCTTGCTGAAATATCTTTGCAATTAATAAAACCTAATGCATATGCGATAGGATCCCACATTCTTTCTAAACTTTTTTCACTTCCACCATGGTTTAAAAACCATTCTTTAAAACTAATTCTATCTAGATCTCTAATTATTTTCATTGCGCCTTCATAGTCTATCAATCCTCTAACGATTGGACTTGTCCCTAAAGCTAAGGCATTTCTGAACTTATCTACCCAAGTAAGTTGTTCGGTGGTAAAAAAAGCTTTAAGTCCGTTAAATGGAGCACCTAAAGGGAATCTGAAGTCTAACGATTTTAAATTACCACCATTATTGATAAATAGATGAGTATGATCTTTCGGGAGTAAATTGTCTAGAGCTCCCACTTTTTTCATTAATTTAAAAAGATTTGCATAATTGTAAAAAAATACATGTAAACCCATTTCTATGTGGTTGCCATCCTTATCTTCCCAACTTCCTACTTTACCTCCCCAAAATGACCTGCTCTCGTAAATTTCTACTTCGTGGCCTTCATCAACTAAATTGACTGCTGCTGTAAGACCAGCTAATCCAGAACCAACTATTGCAATTTTCACTTTTTCTTAGAATTATAACAAATCAAGTTTGGATAACGTTTGTTCTATGCATCCTATCGATTAAGTTTTTATATTATAAATAGTAGAAATCCCTTGTTTATGGAAAATGTAGAAGTTAAACAGGAAATTAAAAATTCTGATGATGGCAAAGGTATCTTAATTACGAATGATGCTATAGAACAAATTTCAAATTTATTGAAGGGCCAAAGTGATAAAAAAGCACTAAGGGTAGGAGTAAGATCTGGCGGTTGTAGTGGGATGAGTTATACGATGGATTTTATAGGAACTGATGAAATAAATCCCGATGATAAAGTTTATGATTATTCATTAAAAGCTGATCAAAGCTTTCAAGTAGTTTGTGATCCTAAAAGTCTTTTATATATTTATGGAATGCAGTTAGATTTTAGTAAGGAATTAATTGGAGGTGGCTTTAATTTTGTAAATCCCAATGCCTCTCAAACTTGCGGTTGTGGAAGCTCTTTTGCAGTTTAATAAATAATGAATAACGAAATTAATCCCATCGAAGAGGATTTTAATGCAGCTTTATCAAGATATAAAGCAGGGCAAGATTTAATTCCAATCGTTCAAGATTTTCAAAAAATTATACAGCAAATTCCAAATCATTTTGCTGCTTGGACTTGTTTATCATGGCTTCAATTACTTTTGAAAAATAATGAAGAAGCTTTGTCAGCTGCCAGACAAGCTGTTCGATTAAATCAGCAAGATCCACAAGCAAGAATGAATTTGTCTTTAGCTCTTTTGGCTACCAATAATAAAGGTGTTAGGGATCATATTGAGTTAATAAAAAAAATGTCTATGATGATGCCAGATGTGAAAAGTGAGTTGAAAGAATCTGTTGAAGACGGATTAAGTAGATATCCAGATTGGCCTGAGTTAACCAAAGTAAAAAAATGGTTGGAATTTTAAATTGTTTAAAATTTTAATATTAAGTAATGGGCATGGAGAAGATCTATCTGGCAGTCTAATAGCTAAACAATTCGTAAAAAGTGGTTATTCTGTTCATGCTTTGCCAATTGTTGGTATGGGAAACCATTACGAAAAAGAAAAAATTAAGATTATCGGTAAAACTAAGGAATTTAGAACTGGAGGAATTGGTTATAATTCTTTTAAGGGAAGACTTACTGAGATATTAGGAGGAGAAATATTTTATCTTCTAAAAAGATTATATTTAACTTTTAAAATAAGAAAAAAATATGATTATTTTTTTGTAGTTGGAGATATTGTGCCAGTTTTTTTTGCATGGGTTTGTAAGAAAGATTTTTTTACATATCTAGTTGCTTATTCCAGCCATTATGAAGGGAAGTTGAAATTACCATGGCCTTCTAAATTTTTCTTGCTCTCACAAAAAGCAAAAAAAATATATACGAGAGATTCCCTTACAGCTAATGATTTAACTTTGCAGTTAAAAAAGAAAGTGTCTTTTTTAGGCAACCCATTTATGGATAAGTTTTTTCCTAGAAACAAAGAATTAAATAAAGATGAATTTAGTATTGGATTATTTCCAGGAAGTAGATTCCCTGAGATTTTAGATAATTTTGTTTTGATTTTAGAGGTATTAGAGGCATTGTCAGATTTAAGATATTTTCAAAAAATTCAGTTTAATTTTGCAATAGTTAATGCTTTATCTTCATCAAAAATAAAGGAGATATTTCAAAAAAGAGGATGGTTAAAAATAGAAAATATAAAAGATAATAATCTCTTGAAATTCCAATATAAATTTTTAGAAGTGAATATATATTGGAATAATTTTGACAAAATATTATTGAAAAGTAGATGCTGTATCAGCATGGCAGGAACAGCAGCAGAGCAAGCGATTGGATTAGGAAAACCGGTTATTCAGATTGAAGGTAAAGGTCCACAATTTACAAAAACTTTTGCAGAAGCGCAAAGACGTTTGCTTGGAAAATATGTTTTTTGTGCCAGTAATTATAAAGATAAAAATGATCAAATCAATCAGACAATTAAATTGATCATAAAAATAATATATCTTATACAGCTAAATAAGAAGTTTATGATCTCATGTAATGAAAATGCTAAAAAAAGACTGGGTGAAAACAAAGCTTGTCTTAAAATGGTTGATGATATGAATATTGTTATAAAAAATGACTAAGGAGAATAATCAAAATAAGTTAAAACAAATTATCGATAATTTGTTATTAATAAATTTATTTACAGTCATTTTTTTTGCAATATTTTTTATTTTTGCAATCATCATGCAATTTAATGGGATATTTATTTTTATTAATTTTATTCAGATAGTTTGGAATCCTCTTGTAGTTCCATTGATAACAATTCTTATTATTGGTGCTTTAGTAAACGGTATTAATTCTTGGTGGAGGCGTAAATTGCTTTCTCAAGAAGAGGATATTTAAAATTATAATTTTTGATTTTACTGCTAATTACTTTTTGTCCTTCTAAAACAACTTTCGCTCCATCTCCTAACAATATTTTTAAAACCGCTCCAGGCACTGGAAGTAAATTAGGTCTATTCAGACATTTGCCTAAAGTCTGAGAAAATTCTCTCATTAATACTGGATTTGGTGCAACAGCATTAAATACTCCCGAATACTTTTTATCAACTAATGCTTGAGTAATTAATGCACATAAATCAGTTCTATGAATCCAACTCATCCATTGCTTACCATCTCCAATTGGTCCACCTAATCCAACTTTAAATATAGGGAGCATTTTTCCTAATGCTCCTCCGTCTTTCTCTAGAACAATTCCAATTCTAAAAATAACTAACCTTGAGAAAAATGGTTTTTCAGCAGCGACCGCTTCCCATTTTTTGCAAAGATTAGCTAAAAAGTCTTTTCCTCCAATACTATTTTCAGTGAATTCACCAGACAAACTTGTACCGTAATAACCTATAGCTGATCCATTTATAATGACTTTTGGGTTTATTTTTAAATTTTTAAGGGTCTTCATCATAAATTTCGTGGTGTTAATACGACTATTTTCAATCTCCTGTTTTTGTTCAGAAGTCCATTTTTTTTCTGCTATGGGTTCTCCCATCAAGTTAATAATTCCATCTGTCTCTCTTAAAATATTTAGAAGATTTTCGTTATTCCAGTTTTTTTCTTTTGATAAATCTATTTGAAAAAATTTAAACTTATTGAAATCTAAATCAAGCTTTAATTTACTAATGGGTTTTCTACTTACAATGTATATTTCGTGATTTTCATTGAGTAGTGTTGGTACTAATTCTTTACCAACAAATCCAGTGCAGCCAAGTAGTAAAAGACGCATATCTTATAGATGTTTATCATTTAAGGCTATTAAATTTTTTAGACGTTTGTAATTATTATTCCGGTATAAATTTTTTTCAATATTTTTCAAACAAGTTTTTGTATAATAAATTTCAAATAACTTTCTTGAATTTATTATGACAGATTCTATTCCAAAGAAACCTCTCAAGAAAGGAAGCTTAGTTTTTGTCGATAGAGAAAATTATATAAAAAGTATCGAAGCGCTAGCCAGTGATGATGATCTACCTAATTATGTCTTTGAAGGTCCTGGAGAGATTCTTTCAGTCAAAGACGAATATGCTCAGGTTCGATGGCGCAGACCTGTTCCAGATGTTTGGTTGAAATTAGATCAACTTAAAGAATATACTCAATAAAATTTTTATATCTAAAAGTTTTTATTTTTTTTCTCTATAGACATCTTTGATTGTATTCTTTTTGCTTCTTTGATCATTTCTTTGCCATCAAATAAGTAATTATCTACGTATCCTTGTGTATATCTATCAAATTCTGATAGCGCATCTTTAACTTGTGAAAAACAATGATAAAGATCGAGGCCTAAAGCTGAAATAGACTTTGGAACTATTTTTTTGTTATAAATTTTTTCAACTTTTTCTATTTTCTTTTGTGAAAGAATTATGTAACTGCAAAAATTTTCCATTAGTTGGTCATCATATGGATCCGCAGATAGTTCTTTTATTTCGTTATTCAAAGGTTTAATTATTTGACTAATTAATCTATTTATCGGACTATAAATTTCTTTAATCCATGTTTCAACTTCTTTGTCCTTAATTGAAGAATTATATTTTTTTGAATTAAATTTCTCTTCCCAATTTTCATTTAATGAATCAAATGATGAACTGGAAGAGAAAAAACTGCTATCGTATTGTTTCTTTTTGATAGGGTCATTTAGAGTTTCCCAGGCATTTTGTATTGCAAGAAATCGTTCTTTCTTGCCGCCTGCATCAGGATGATGTTGCTTAACTAAAGAGCGATATGAAGATTTAATTTCACTTCTGGTTGCATTTTTTTTGAGACCTAATTCTTCATATAAATTTTTTTCCATTTTTATAAATTATGCATTAAAGATAACCATCTTTTCTGGCTTGAATTGAAGTATTAGATTCAAACATTGCTGTTGATAAATATCTTTCTCCAAAACTTGGAAGAATAACTATCAATCTTTTATTCATTAGTTCTTTTCTTTTGCCGATTTTTATAGTTGCTGCTAAAGCTGCACCGCTGCTGATGCCAGATAAAAGGCCTTCCAATCTAGCTAATAAACGCCCATAATAAAATGCTTCATCGTCATCTATTTTTATAATTTCATCAATTAATTTAGTATTAAGAACTTTTGGTACGAAACCCGCTCCAATTCCTTGAATCGAATGAGATCCTGCTTTTTCTCCGGAAATCACAGCACTTTTTTTGGGCTCTACGGCATAAATTTTGCAATTTGGATTAACTTTTTTCAAAAAACGTGCACAACCAGTAATTGTTCCTCCTGTGCCTACTCCTGTAACTAGTCCATCTAAATTGTTATTGGATTGGGACCATATTTCTTGAGCCGTTGTTCTTTCATGAATATCTGGATTAGCAAAGTTTTCAAACTGATTAAATTGATAGCTATTTGCAATGGTTGAAGACAACTCATTAGCTAAATCTAAAGCTCCTTTCATTCCGTCTTTCCCTGGTGTTAGCTGTAATTCAGCTCCATATGCTCTCAACATTGCCCTTCTCTCAATACTCATCGTATCCGGCATAGTTAATATCAATTTATAGCCTTTTGCTGCAGCAACCATTGCTAATGCGATGCCAGTATTCCCACTAGTTGCTTCAATTAACGTTGTTTTATCTGGTGTTATCAATCCTTCTTCTTCAGCTTTACATAACATTGAATAAGCGATCCGATCCTTAACGGACGCTGATGGATTGAAACTTTCTAGTTTGGCTATTATTTCTGGATAACAATCAAAATACTTTCTGATTCGATTTAATTTAACTAATGGGGTATTTCCAACTAGAGAAGTTATATCATTTGCTATTTCCATGAAATTATTTTTTAAAATGCAAAATAAAATCTCCTATATTCATAATAATTGTATTTAAAGATCTTTTATATAATTTTCTCAAAAGAATTTAATTTAAATAACTTCCTGCGGAAAAATATTTAGTAATATAAGAGGTAGTTTTTATTATGATTATGTATTCGTTGGAACTAAGTCTGAGATATTCACCTTTTCCACTTTCAATTCAGAAGAAAGAATTTGATGATGTTAAACGAATTTATGATGAAATAAAAAGTTCTATGAATGAAACTTTAGAATCCTCAAACTTGATCGAATTAAGGTGTGACAAAGTGCAAGATAAATTAATTGCTGTAAGAGCTAAAGAAATCATTTCTGTTCAGATATATGAAAAATCATCAGTAGCAGGAGGAGCTAAAAGACCAGGATTTTCTCTCAACATAGATTGATAGAATTAATGCGAGATTCCCTTGAAAATGAAATACCTCATATTAAATTCAAAGATGTTTCTTTTTCATATCTTGGAGAAAAAGAAAATTTAATTTTTAAATGTAACTTCTCAATAAAAAAACCTGGATTTTGGATGGTCGTAGGTAAAAACGGGAGCGGAAAAAGTACTCTTTTAAAATTAATTAATGGAATAATCAAACCCAAAAATGGCGTCATTGACTCTAATGCAAATATTGGCATGGTGTTTCAAAACCCTGATCATCAAATATTGATGCCAAATTGTAGGAGTGAACTTCTGATTAATATTAATCAGAATATAAGTCAAAATGAAATTAATAAAAAAATTGAATATGTGCTTGATCAGGTAGGAATGACTGGTTTTGAAAAAAGGCCAGTTCATACTTTGAGCGGTGGACAAAAACAACGCTTAACTATTGCATGCGCTCTGATTAGTAATAGAAATTTTATTCTTTTAGATGAGCCTACAGCGTTACTTGATCAAACCAGCCAATTAAAAGTTTTACAAACTATTAAAAATCTTACAAGTGACCATAAAAAACCTTTATCAGCTTTGTGGATTACTCATCGTTATGAAGAATTAACTTATGCTGATGCAGTAGCAGAGTTGAAAAATGGTTTTTTATCTAGCTGGCAAGAACCATCAAAATTTCAATATAATTAATTATTGTACTTGTCATAAGGTACTTTAAAGAGCTAAATTCATTTTATATTCCTCGGTAGCTCAGCGGTAGAGCGATCGACTGTTAATCGATTGGTCGCAGGTTCGAATCCCGCCCGGGGAGTTTATAAATTCCAAAAAGTTATCCAAAGTCACCCTAAAAAGGTAACTTTTTTATTTCTTAGACCTCTTTTTTGTTAAATAGTAGTTGGCAGAATATAAAATCAAGTATATTTGATATAATATTAAGAACAGTATATAGAACATTAAAAATAATCTTATTAAGATATCTCAAACATGCTTTAAGAATTAAAAAAATTGTTTTTTTTAGAACAGTAATTAGAACATTTACTAAATTCTTCATAAAATTAATCTCTTTGATTGATTTTCATTTTTTAAAATTAAGACATATTTTTGTTTATATCGTTTGAATTAATACATTATTCAGGAAATTCTAGTCATCCCACATATCCTTTTTCTCTTGATCTAAATTATTCCTTTCAAGTAATTCTATTCTTTGCTTCTGAGAATCTATTTCTGTTTCAATTACGTTTTTATCGTCAATGTATTTTGTTTGTATTTCTAAGATATTTATTTCAAATTGTTCTCCAAAAAAATCTGACATTTCTCTCCATGCTTCCATTTCCTCTTCTTTGCCAATAGTATCGTTTATCTGATGAGAAATAATTTCTAATACATATTGTTTAAGTTCTTGATGACTCATCGATTCAACTTTTTTTTGAATGTAAAGTTCTTTAAGAGTTTCTAGTTGTTTTTTTGATAAATCAGAATAGATAATAGACTTCTTTTTCATAGATACTTAAATTTTTTTTAATATAGACAAAATTATGAGTTTAAACATTTTGGAGAAATGAAAAATTTTAAACTTAATTCCTATTTGATTACTGAAAAAATTCAATTTTCTAAACTTATAATGGCAATCTGAATACAATATTCTTCCAATTTGAACCATTATTTGTTTCTATTAATCCTTTGATTGTTAAGAAAAAGTGAATAGAATCGAAAGAAATTCTAAAATTTCAAATTTATTAAAATTTGCAATTTCTATCTAATCCATTGCTATCACAAAGTTATGTGATAATTCTAATTGATAAAATTGTTTACAGTAATTCAGCAATCTTTATAAAT
>NZ_JAKVCI010000070.1:0-1516 GCF_022447305.1 Prochlorococcus sp. ALOHA_ZT_50
TGTTTTATGTTTATCTCCTTTAATCCATGGATCAGTTAATGAAAAATTATAAGTAGTTGAATATTCTCCGAAATTTAGATTTAAATTTGTAGTCCATGCTCTTCCAAATGCATTTGTTTCCTGCAAACCCATTGAAGCAAAGATACCTGAACTATTGCTATAACCAAGTCCACCTGTTAATGATCCTGTTCTTTGCTCACTCAAGTCTAAAAAAATTATGACTTGACCAGGATTTAAATTATCAGGGCCAAGAGAAACCTTTACATCATCAAATAATGATGTGGCATAGAGTCTACCGATATCAGCTTCTAAAATTTTTCTATTAAAAATGGTGCCAGGTTGTGTTTTTAATTCTCTCTTTATAACCCAGTCTTTTGTTTTCCCTTTTCTAGGTTTTCCATCAATAATAAATTCACCATCAGAATTTGGGAATCTTATTTTTACGTCAGATATAATACCCTCAGAAACTTTTAATGTTACTACTCCGTTCTCAGAGATTCTATCTGGGCCACTAATTCTAGCTAAAGAATAACCCTCTTTTTCATAACGTTTTTTTATTATTTCTATCTTATTTTGAATTTCATTTAGGTTAAGAGTTGTTCCATAATAATTATTAAAAATGTTATCAACGTATTCATCAGAGATTAGAGAGTTTATTGGTTTAAGTTCAACTTTCTTCAAAATTGGATTAGGCACTACATTTACTATTAGCCTCACACCTAGTGGCCCATCTTGAGACTTTATTTTAACTCCTGAAAACCAACCACTAGCATATATTGCATTAAGGTCTTGATTTAAAATTTGATTATCAACAATACTTCCAGGCTTTATGCTCATGGAATCATATGCAGCCAATTCAAGTTTTCTACCCTCAGGATGATTTTCCCAACCTTCGATAATTATTTCTGAGATAAGAACACTTTCTTCATTAATATCATTATTATTTTCTGCAATAAGAATTTTTTTCTCTTTTTGATTATCAATCCCTTGAAAAAAAACATTATTAATATTTTGTATTTCAAAGTTTTTTATTGATTGATCAACGTCATTTGGCAAATACTTAGCAGCCAGTTCTGAATTATTTGATATCAAAATCAAGGGAGAGCAGGCAACATTTGTGAAAACCTTTCCAAATTTTAAAAAATGTTTTTGCATAGTACTTGTGATTAAGATAAATAAGTCATTATTTATTCAATTAGGTTTAAGAAAATCGTTTATTCTTCGGTGGATTTCACTATAAGCTTCAATTAGACCACCTAAATCATTTCTAAATCTATCTTTATCAAGACTTACAATTATATCATTTTTTTGATTTAGATCCCACAATCTACAATTATCAGGACTTATTTCATCGCCGAGAATAATATTATTTCTAAAATCATAACCAAATTCCAATTTGAAATCTACAAGTTGAAGATGAATACTTTTAAAAAAGCTTTTAAGGATTAAATTAATTTTTAAAGTTAAATTTATTATTAAGTCTAAATCATGAGAGCTCAATATATTCATTAATTCG